>JBHJOO010000627.1:0-2740 GCA_050329675.1 Balneolaceae bacterium | reverse complement strand
TATTTTCAGTTCCATTCCATCAATTGCATGAGTTTGCTGCTGGACAGAGAAAGCAAATTGTTTCCAAACCATATAATGAAAGAGACGGTATGTTAAACCGTGAAGCCAATGGCGGTTTTCAAAATTCTGCTCACAAAAATAAACATGGATTGTTGTTTTTTGCATCACAAATGGGAGTAGTTATTATTGATCCTTCAATACCTGATCTTGAATTTGAACATTCGCAGGTGATTATCGAGGATATATCATCTGCCGGTCACTCACTTTTGGAACAGAATGATCGTATTAAAATCAATCCTGATCAGCGCAGTATCCGTATTTCATATAATTGTCCCGTTTTTAGAGCTCCTGAACGTCTCCGGTTCCGATATAAGCTCGAAGGTTATGATAAAGATTGGATTGATGCAGACAGCCGGCGGGAGGCTGTTTATACCAATTTACCTGGTGGTGAATATCAATTCCGTGTTGCGGTTTATAATGGTGAAGACACTGATGAATTTCCATATACATCTATTGCTATGATCGTAACCCCACATTTTTTTGAAACAGTTTGGTTCCCTGTATCAATATTTCTGATTGTAACTTTCATCCTGAGTGGTGGTTACCGGATACGGCTAAGACATTTAAAAAAGCGTGAAAATGAACTTGAAAAACTTGTCAAAGAACGTACAACTGCACTTCGATCAGAAAAAAAAATAACTGAAGCCCAGGCTGAAAAACTGAAGATACTTGATCAGGAAAAGAATCGGTTTTTTGCAAATATAAGCCACGAATTTCGAACACCATTAACATTAACTATCGGGCCACTCACGGATCTGATTGAGGGCAAGTATGGCGTATTATCAGCCGGTGCAAAACATCAAGTCGATCTCAGCCTCCGTAATTCACGCAGGATTCTTCGCCTTGTGGGGCAGCTTATGGATCTCGCACGCCTTGAAAGCAAAAAATTTAAACTAACTCTGCAAGCCGGAAATCTATGTAGTTATCTGAAAACCGTAGCTGAACCATTTGAAGCAGCAGCCATACAAAAAATAATTCATTTTGATATTGAAGTACCAGATGAGCCTGTTTTTGTAAAATTTGATCCCGGACATTTTGATAAAATAGTTGCGAACCTGCTTTCCAATGCGTTTAAATTTACTCCTGTCGGTGGCACAATTACATTACAGCTTGTAAAAGAAACCGATGTGGCTATAATTGCAGTTCATGACACCGGCCCGGGAATAGAACCTGAACACCTTCCACGCCTGTTCGACAGATTTTACCAGGTTCAAAAATCAGAAATGCAGCCGGGCAGCGGAATCGGATTGTCTCTTGCAAAGGAACTAACTGAATTACATGGAGCAACTATAGAAGTAAAAAGCGAATTGCATAAAGGCTGTATTTTCTCAGTCAAGATTCCCCTGATTCAGGGTGAACCCAAAAAATCCAATTCTTCCGATTATTTAACCACCCAATATATTCAATCGCAATCAGTTTATGATAACTCTGAAGAGATTGTTCAGAATGAATTAGTCGACCCGGATGAGAATAACACAATTTTAAAAACTATTCTTATTGTTGATGATCATGCCGAGATTCGTGCATTTATTAAACGTCACTTAGCAGAAAAATACAACATCATTGAAGCAGAGTCCGGCAATGAGGCTATAAAAGCAATACATATGCATCTTCCCGATCTCATTATATCAGATGTAATGATGCCGGATGGTGACGGATTTTCGCTGTTAAAAAAGATTCGTGGTAATCCTGAAATCGATTTTCTGCCGGTAATTCTTCTTTCAGCCAGGGCAGAGGCAGAGGATAAATTGTCCGGGTTAAAAATTGGTGCGAATGACTATATCACAAAACCATTTAATATAGAGGAAGTTCTTGTCCGGATAAATAATCTCTTCGAGCAGCAGAAACGATTGAAACACCGGTTTAATAACGGCACTGCAAATGATACGATATCATTAAATCATGATCCTGTTGATACTGATTCGTCAGAGAATTTGTTTTTGAGTAAAGTAAAGCATGTAATACAGGCTGAACTTGCTGATGAAAATTTCACCGTTGATGTATTGGCTGCAAAAGTGAATCAAAGCCGCTCTAATCTTCATCGCCGTCTGACAAAACTTTTAAATGAAACACCAAGCGCAATGATTCGGCGAATGCGGCTGGAATTAAGTGCCCAGCTGCTTGCAAAAAAAGCAGGTACTGTTAGCGAGATTGCCTACTCAACCGGGTTTAAGAGTGTATCTCATTTTTCAAGAGTATTCAGTGAATTTTTTGGCCAATCTCCAAGCCAATATACCGGCAGTACACCTGTTAACAATAAAAACAGGATCAAAGATAACCTTGATGGTTCTGATTTGTGATTAATGAAAACTGATCGCGCTTTTGTAGTTGCATCAGATTTTTACCGGGGTATTTCGATTCGATTATATTGAGTAATTCAGGAGTTATTTCAAAGCCATGGTTCATTCCTGGATTGGTCTGGCTGTTGGTGGGTACGGTCCGGGATATTGTTGGTGGCAGTGTAGGTTTTTCTAAATCAAGTTGTGAACGAAGAGATTTCTCCGAACGCTTTCGGGGGAAATCGCTATCACTCGCTGTCGCTTCGTGGGATAAAAGAGGAGCGCTCGGAGCGCTTTGCGCTTGTCCCGTACAAACTTGTCGGGGTTCAAAAAATGAGCTCCACTCCTCCCGACGGTGGATAGATCAAGCTCCTGGTTCATTTATAACCGTCGGGATCCGG
>JBHJOO010000098.1:0-4810 GCA_050329675.1 Balneolaceae bacterium | reverse complement strand
TGAGATTATGCCTGATATGAAAGATGCCAGGGAAAAACTGGCGCAAGCGGAAGCGTCTATCTATCACAAGGAGTATGAATATGCGATCAATGAAGCGTATGAAGCCGCTGCATTTGCTGTCCGCCTGCCACTCTATGAACGACTGGTAGATCCGTTTTCTTCCGAGGAGGCACTCTGGAAATTCGAGACTCTTTTTGTATTGACTGGAGAAACCGATGGTGAGTGGAATGAGATCTCTGCAGAGTTTGATGAGCTGAAAAACAGTGGTTCTGACCATCAAACCGCGCAGGAAATCTGTCAAAAAGCCAGAAATCTCATTGAATACATCGAAAATACATCCTTTGAAAGCTGAAGATGGGCTGAGGATGTAAAAAAAGAAATATTGATTTTTAAATGAACGAATAGATGGCAGTACTGGATCAGGACAGCATGATCACTTCATCACAAAGATCAAGTTCTTCTTTTTGGTTAGAAGCGACCACAACCATATCATTATTACTTCGATAAATATTGATCATTTCACGTACAACGTCTTTACCTTCTACATCCAGATTGGATCCGGGCTCGTCGAGCAGCAAGATGGATGGATTGTGCAGCGTTGCAGCGGCAAACTTAATTCGCTGCTGTTGTCCGGTTGAAAGTGATCCATAAAGCTGATCAGCATAATCTTGCATATTGAAATGGTTTAAAATTTTTTCAGAATGACAGGTTGTATTGCTTGTATTTCGCAATTTGTCTAAAAAGCGGATATTTTCTATACACGTCAAACCGTCGTAAAGTTGTACAAAAGGAGCCAGTAACCCCATTTTGGTGCGTACTTGTTGAGGAGAGTATTCTCTATTATTCAAATACCATTGAATCTTTCCAAGTGATGGTTTCAATAAACCGCACATGCATTTAAGAAGGGTAGATTTACCAGATCCATTCGCTCCTCCAATACCAAGTATATAAGATTTGGTATTTACATTTAAGTCTTTAAAAACTACATTACCTGCAAATTGTTTTTTAAGATTTGTGATCTCAAGGTATGGCATGCCTGAAAGTTACTTTAGTCGGGCTGAAAATAAAAGCGTCTTCAACTTGAAATAACGAATATCTGAAAAAGTAATGAACTATCAGATTAAATCATTAAAAAACATTGTGTCTTGTCAAGATTAACATGTCGGGTGAGACCTGTCAGGTTTTACAGATTTATTTACACGGTTTCATTTATGAGCCATTGAAACCTGACAGGTCTTGTACGACAGATAACAAGTGACACGACAAAAGTCTCAAATTTTTTTTACTTTTAATTGAAATAAATTGCCGAAAAAAAAACGGATCATCTAAGTATGGAGCGAATAGTAAGGCATATTACCCAGCAATTAGTAGACAGATTACCCAAAAGAAAAGATTTTTTTACACCGGATGAGCTGCGGGAATTGGAGATTCCTGAATTTATTGTTGAGCGGATCGAAGTAGAAATGGAGAGAAATCTGGATGATTCTGTTGTTCCACCCTATACGGAATGGGCTGATATGAACAATGAAACTGTGCTTGAAGCCTGGGAACAGTTTATAAACGCAATACTTGCAGAAGCAAGAATGCCGAAAATCTACGCACAAAGTGTATTTGAAACAGCAGTAGCTGATACAGTAGAAATTTTGATGCAGCCCCGCCGCAATATAAAAGACGCTATATTCGGCCCGGATAAAGCTCTCGATTTGAAAACTATAGAAAAAAGAATCAAGGCGGTTACGGTATATAAGCATTTGAGCTCCGCAGTTTTACGATATATGAACCGGCGGAATCTGCAAGCTCTTACTTATGAGCAATGCGAAAACATAATTAATAAGGTTGATGAGAAGCTGGTTGCAAATTATAATCCGCTAAATTGGGCTCAGCTCCTGTCACCCCTGTTTCAGCTCCTGGGTAATAATGTTGATACAGATCTTTTAAGATTGTTTTTTGAAGATAAGGGGAGAAAAAGAATTGCCAGAAAATTTGATCTTTTAAACTCTTCCGTTAGCAAAACCCAGGTGATTGAAATTCTTTCAGCTCCTGACTTGCTTGATTTGGAAGGTTATGAAGATCCTCAAAATAAACTCTTTAAGGGTGATTCTGCCTCTGAAAAAGATAAAAACCTTCCCGGTATCGAAAATTTAAGAAAGCATTTGTTCCCTGACGGACCCGAATTAAATATTGAATTGGGTGATATTAAATTTGAATCGCCCGCTAAGGAAAAAAGTAAAGAGGAAAGGGAAAGCGATGATGCAATATTGAGTACTTTTCATAAAAGACGAAGTTTTTACTCGCCGGAAGAAATGGAGGGTGATGAGGAGGAACTTTCAGGCTTGAATCAACCCGAAGCCAAAGAAGATAAAGTGAACACTGAAAAAGAAATCCCGGAAACGGTAATTAATAAGACAGATAGTGAAGAGCGGGATGAGCCTATAAGTGAAGAAGATGAGCCTGTAAGTGAAGAAAAGAAAAAAGCAGATGAAGATTACTTAAAGAACGATTTTGAAATTGAGGAAAAACCTGAGGCTGATGAAGATAAGCCGCTTCATAAGTTATTTCTTCTTGATGAAGAAGTTGTTGAAAAAGAAGAGTTCAGTGATGCAAGCGATGAAGATGAAAGCCTGGATGATCAGGAATCACTGAATTCAATTTTTGTTACCGAAGAGCATGATATAGAGGAGATATCAGATGAAGCGGAAAAGAGGTTCGATGAGCCTGAAATTGTTGAAGAGCATTCCGGGGAAGATGATCATCCAATGTGGAAGAGATTTTTGAGCGTAGAGGATGATTCCGAAATCAAGGAACCGGATGAAAAAGAAAAATCTGATGATACAAATTTTAAAACAAAGAATACCTCCGGTGCTCAAATACTTAATCTCACTTCTATTTATGATGAGGAGGTAGAGGAGAATGATGAAGATGACATTCAGAAATTGCATGATTGGTTATCATCAGAAAGAAAACGATTCATAAGAGTGATTTTTAATGACTCCGAAAAAACATTTATCTCGGCAATGGAGGAAATTTCAGCTTATGATGATTGGAAAGGTGCTTCTAAATATATTGAAAAAAATATTTTTTCCAGAAATATGATCGATATGTACAGTGATGAAGCTGTTGACTTTACCGACAGGTTACACTCATTTTTCAAAGAATATAAATCATCTCAAACTACAAAAAATGGCTGAAAACAGTAAAATCGACTACCTGAAAAAATTAAGAGAAAAAACAAAAGAGGGGGGAGGAGTTAAGAGAATTGAAAAGCAGCATGCAAAGGGTAAACTTACAGCTCGTGAGAGGATCGACTTATTACTCGATAATGATAGTTTTGAAGAGATAGACGCATTTGTAACCCATCGCAGTACAAATTTTGGCCTGGAGAAGCAAAAAATACTGGGTGACGGTGTTGTAACCGGATTTGGTAAAATCCATGGCCGCCCGGTTTATGTATTCAGCCAGGATTTCACGGTTTTTGGCGGTTCTTTAAGCGAAACACATGCAGAAAAAATTTGCAAAATTATGGATCTGGCCCTGAAAAACGGCACACCGGTAATCGGGTTGAACGATTCGGGCGGTGCAAGGATTCAGGAGGGGGTGTCATCACTTGGAGGTTATGCAGAAGTATTCTGGCGAAATTCCATGGCATCAGGAGTCGTGCCTCAAATATCAGCAGTGATGGGTCCATGTGCCGGCGGAGCGGTTTACAGTCCGGCTCTCACCGATTTTGTATATATGGTAAAAGGTACAAGTTATATGTTTGTAACCGGGCCAAATGTGGTAAAAACCGTAACTCATGAAGAGGTAACAAGTGAAGATCTTGGCGGTGCCCTGGCACATGCCACCAAGTCGGGCGTATCACACTTTGCCACCGAAAATGATGCTGTGTGCCTGCAGGATATAAGGAAACTCATTACGTATATTCCGCAAAATTGCGAAGAAAAAGTTCCCATGCAGAATCCGGCAGATCCCGATTCTTCAAAATCCTCAAAACTGAATAATCTTGTCCCCTTAAATCCTAATAAACCGTATGATATAAAAGATGTGATTGAGGGTGTAATGGATAAGGATTCATTTTATGAAGTTCAGGAGTTTTATGCGGACAATATTGTGATCGGTTTTGCAAGACTTGCCGGGAGAACCGTTGGAATTGTGGCCAATCAGCCGCTGTCGCTTGCCGGTGTTCTTGATATCGATTCATCCATTAAAGGTGCCCGTTTTGTTCGTTTTTGTGATGCCTTTAATATTCCTATTGTCGTTTTTGAAGATGTGCCGGGATTCCTGCCGGGAACAGACCAGGAGTGGGGCGGAATAATTAAACACGGAGCCAAACTGCTCTATGCATTTTGTGAAGCAACGGTTCCAAAAATGACTGTTATCACACGAAAAGCTTATGGAGGAGCATACGATGTTATGAACTCCAAACATATTCGTGCTGATTACAATGTGGCATGGCCAACGGCTGAAATTGCCGTAATGGGAACCAAGGGTGCCGTGGAAATTATTTTTCGTAAAGAGATCGACACCGCCGATAATCCGGAAGCTAAGCAAAAAGAGCTTGAAGACAGCTACAGCAAGGAGTTTGCACATCCATATCGTGCAGCGGCCAGGGGTTTTATCGATGATGTAATATTACCGGAAGAAACCCGGGATAAATTGATACGTGCATTTGAGTTATGCCAGAATAAAGTAGACTCGGTCCCGAAGAGAAAGCATGATAACCTGCCGATTTAGTTGTGGGTTGAATGCTTTTCGAAATCCCTTCAGTTACAACAAAAAAAGAACAATGGCAGGTGATGGATGGTTCATTCAG
>JBHJOO010000333.1:0-3696 GCA_050329675.1 Balneolaceae bacterium | reverse complement strand
TATATTGTAATGGCCGGTGGTGGTGCATGGGGAAGCCATAATGGCTTATGGTCCATGCATGAGGTTGCAACCGATGAAGCCATTATACCCCAAAGAGGCCAGGATTGGTTCGACGGGGGTATCTGGCTCAGGCAGCATCGCCATACCTTTACTTTTGAGGAAGGTTTTATAAATGGCTCCTGGAGTCTGCTATTCCAGGGGGTAAATGCTGCGAATCGCCTGATTTTTCAGCTTGATGAGCTGGAGCAGCAAGGAGTAATTGACCGGGCTGCAGCTGATGAGTTTATCTCTGAACTGCGTGCGCTCAGGGCTTTTTACTATTTCTGGCTGCTGGATTCGTTCGGAAATGTGCCAATCATTGATGATTTTGCAACAGCTCCGGCTAACCCGGCAAACAATCCCAATTTTCAGCAAGGTAGAACAGAGCTGTTTAACTTTGTAGAAAGCGAACTTTTAAATGCAGTTAATTTTGTTACGGATGAAGTTTCCGGGAATACAAGGGGCCGTTTAACAAAGTTCGGTGTGCATTTTCTGCTCGGGAAGCTTTATCTGAATGCGCAAGTGTACACGGGTACACCAAGATGGCAGGATGCAGTTGATCAGTTCGATATCATTATTGATTCCGGTAATTTCAGCTTGGTTGGCAACTATTTTGCAAATTTTGCTGTCGACAATTCAGGCTCACCTGAAAACATCTTTGTAATTCCATATGATAATGTTTTTCTGCCAGGATTTAACCTGAATCAAATGTCGCTGCACTACGGGCAGCAATTTGAATTCGATCTCCAGGATCAGCCGTGGAACGGCTATGCAACTACCCAGTCATTTTATGAGAAATTTGAAGAATCGGATGACCGTCGTGAAGGATTTCTAACCGGGCCGCGCTTCCGTTCAGACGGAGGTCCTGTTCTTGACCCTGATTTCGGATTATGCCCGAGATTTGAGGATGACCGTAGAGAAGCTGAACAGCATCTTGTACTCCAGGTAAGAATTAACCAGCTTGAGCCATGTGCAGGCAGGGAAAACGGAGCCCGTTTTGCCAAGTTTGAGATCCAGGCCGGTGAGACACCTAATAAGAGTAATGATTTCCCTGTAATGCGTTATGCGGATGTGCTTTTGTCAAAAGCAGAAGCTCTGTTCAGGCTTGGCAATACTGAAGATGCACTGCAGTATGTGAATACCATTCGCAACAGATCCGGCCTTGATGGATTTAATAATCTCACGTCCCAGAATCTTCTGGATGAAAGAGGCCGTGAACTCTACCTTGAAATGTGGAGACGACAGGATATGATCCGTTTCCCGGGTCAAAATGGTGGCGTAACCGCATTTAACGATCCCTGGGATTTTAAGGAAGTATCACCGGCATTCAGAAATGTATTCCCGATTCCGCGTGATCAGATGCAGGCCAATCCGAATCTGAATCAGAATCCTGGATATTAATCCTTTATAATTTGTATTTAACTATTAAAAAGCCCTGATCACCGATCAGGGCTTTTTTTTATTCATCTGGCTAGTGTCATGTCAACTAAATAATGTCTGTTAATTTCTATTGATTTTGTATCTTAATGCTAAAAACCATGGCAATACATTACAAAGTCACCTTAACCAAAGAGGAGCGTCAGGAGCTCAAAGCCATCCTGGACAAAGGCAAGCACAGCTCATCGATTTACCGAAATGCCTGTATTCTTTTGAACAGCGATCATGGACCCTTTGGCAATAAGCTCTCCAATGAACAAATTGCACGGGTACTTCATATAAACACCAAGACCGTGGAGCGCGTAAAGCAACGGTTTGTAGAAGATGGGTTTGAAGCGTGTATCACACGCAAGCCCTATCCGGCAAAGAAAAAGATCAAGGTGGACGGGGATTTTGAGGCCCATTTGATAGCGATCAGTTGCAGCAAAGCGCCAAAGGGGTATGCACGCTGGTCGTTGCGAATGCTGGCCGATAAGATGGTGGAGTTAGAGTTTGTTGAAAGTGTGTCGCACGAAACCGTCCGGCAGGTTTTAAAAAAAACGAAATCAAGCCATGGAAGGTAAAGCAATGGGTGATTCCCCCGCTTGAGAACAGCGATTTTGTTGCCCACATGGAGCTTGTACTTGACGTTTACAAAACCCCATACAACCCCTTGATGCCGGTGGTATGTATGGATGAATCTCCCAAGCAACTGATTCAACAAACCCGGCTGCCCTTGCCGTGCAAACCGGCAAAACCAGCCCGGCAGGACTATGAATATGCCCGATGTGGGGTCGTCAATATTTTCATGGCCGCTGAACCCCTGGCGGGGAAACGTTTTGTGGAGGTTACCGAGCGAAAAACAAAGAAAGACTGGGCGAAATTTGTGAAAAAAATAGCCGATGAATACTATCCCGATGCCGTCAAAATACGCCTTGTCATGGATAACCTGTCCACCCACAAACCCGCAGCGCTCTATGACACATTCCTCCCGCAAGAAGCAAAAAGGATTTGGGACAGATTTGAATTTATCTATACCCCCAAACATGGCAGCTGGCTGAACATGGCCGAAATAGAGCTCCAGGTATTGATGGGCCAATGCCTGAACCGAAGAATAGACAACGCCGAGGAAATTAAAACAGAAATCATGGCTTGGCAAAATGATCGTAACAATAAGGATGCAACGATTAACTGGCAGTTTACAACGGATGAGGCCAGGATTAAACTAAGAAGACTTTATCCGACAATTTCAACTTGACATGACACTAGTGTCATGTCAACCCATACCGGTCAGTTGTGTAAAGGCCTGACAGCATTCCCGGTGCTTTTCCCGTCCCGACAGCGGTCGGGATTTCAGCGTCAGTAACTTTGGAAAAAGGTGAACACAGGGCGATTATCTCACAAAACCCAACGCTGTCAGATCCAGTGGGTGCTGACAGGTTTCGACCGACATTTCTCACTTGACATCATTTCAATTAACTCAGCTTCCGTAAAAGTTTTAGAAATCGGCCTCAATTGACCGGAAACTATGACAAGTAGATGCTACAAACAAAGGGGCGAGAGCCTGCACCTCAATCCCACACATACCGCTCATAGTATTCAATTTGTTTATCGATCAGATTTTTGCTGTGTTTGGTGCTGAATATGATGTGTGTGTAAACCTTGGATAGAGATTGTGGCATGGTCTGTCGGGCTTACGCCTCCCGTAGAAACGGGATGTTCCACTTTCAGGGCTTTAAACATGTTTATTCATTCCGCATAGTGCGTTGCACTATGCTGTTGATCTTGCCCCGTTGGGGCAATCCGGTCAAAGAAAATTTGGTTGTTGAACCGTCAAATTTCTTTGATCGTTGAATGAAGAACTGTTCGGAATTTTCGAACCCAAGAGTAACTATTTTTCCTATCGTCATAAGCTATGACAAAAACAGGTCCGACACAGCTGTGTCTGGGTAAATGCGTTTAAAAAAAAAATCAACAGGCTGTAACTCAAGTTCCGTAAAAAATTTTAAAAACAGGCCACAATGCCAGTAAACGATGGTGCGCAGGTACTGCAGGTAAAATATCTTTCACGCCTTGTGATTGAAAGATTGTAACATGCAAAGTGATCCATATAATCCCGACAGAGCCATTCACATGACATTTATAGCTGCCGGGAGCAGATTCAGTACTATCTGCAAGAAGCAGCATAGCTGCGGGCGATCTTGTAACCCGGGGAATTCATCCCCGGGAAAAGGAGCGGCA
>JBHJOO010000578.1:0-3066 GCA_050329675.1 Balneolaceae bacterium | reverse complement strand
GGGCTGCCCACGAACTGGGTGTCCCCGCCCGAAAAATCCAGGAAAAAAATCTTTTGAAAGAGGGCGATGAATTCCCCTACGGCCAGATTGCCGGGCATGTGCTTGCAAAACCGTCCTGGACTGATGCCTGCAACACGTACAATATCAAAAAGATGGAAAAAGAGATTGAAGATTTTAACAACAAACATGTAACGGTTAAAAAAGGCCTTGCCGTACAGCCGGTTTGCTTCGGCATCTCTTTCACAAATACTTCTATGAATCACGCCCGCGCGCTGGTACATGTGTATCACGACGGAAGTGTACATGTAAGCACCGGGGCTGTGGAGATGGGCCAGGGTGTGAACACCAAAATGCTGCAGGTGGCGATGGCAAATTTTGGCGTTTCAGCCGGGCGCATTCGTTTGGACACCACCAACACAACAAGAGTTGCCAACACTTCGCCAACAGCTGCAAGTGCCGGGTCAGACCTGAACGGCAAAGCGCTTGATATCGCCTGCAATGCTATCCGGGAGCGGTTACTGGATTTTGCCGCCGGCGAACTGAACACCAAAGCCGAAAATCTTGCCCTTCGGGATGAAACGGTGTATAATGGCGAAAAACGTACAGGCCTCGGCTGGCATGAATTGGTAAGCAGGGCACACCTTGCGCGTATTAAACTGTCTGAAAAAGGCCATTACGCCACTCCGGTTATCCATTTTGACAAGAGCAGGGAAAAAGGCCATCCGTTTGCTTATCACGTATATGGCACTGCCATTTTGGTGGTTACGGTGGATTGCATCCGCGGCCGGTACGACTTTGACCGGGTCGGCATTGTGCACGATTTTGGAAAGAGTATGAATATAATGGTAGACCACGGACAGATTGAAGGCGGGCTGGTTCAGGGTATCGGATGGATGACACTTGAGGATCTCAGGTACAATGGCGAAGGCCGGTTGCTATCCAATGCATTTTCCACGTATAAAATCCCGGATATCTACTTCGTACCCAAAGTGATTGACATCAAACACCTGGAAACGGAAGGCCACGAACTGGCTATAAAAAAATCAAAAGCGGTAGGCGAACCGCCGCTGATGTATGGCCTGGGCGCATACTTTGCTATCCAGAATGCAATTAAGGCGTTTAATCCAAATTATCTACCCAAATTTGACGCCCCGTTTACACCGGAAAAAGTTTTGCTGGGATTGTACGAAAACAAAGACATTACCATACAGCAGTCCGACATGAAAATGGCATAGTGATGGGCTTCTGGAAACAATTAAAATCCAACCTTGAACAGGGCCGTAAAGCTGCACTTCTGTATGTGATCCACAGCAGTGGGAGCAGCCCGGGCCGGCAGGGTTTCCGGATGGCTGTAACCGATCACGGAGAGATGTTTGGCACGGTTGGAGGCGGCATCATGGAGCAAAAACTGGTGGAACTGGCCAAATCAAAACTGGAAGAAGGCCCGTTCAAACCGTTTATAAAAAGACAAATACATAGCCCGGATGAACCAAAAAACCGCTCCGGGATGATCTGCTCCGGCGAACAAACGCTTGTTTTCTACTATCTGGATCAGGATTTCCTATCGCTGATCAACCGTCTGCTGAACGATAGCACCCTTGCCCTTACACTGGATCAGAATGGAATAAAGCTTGTGGATGGCGATCCCAAAGCACCTCGTTATAAACTTGGTGAGGTTATCGAAACCGAATGGCATCTGAAAGAGCAGCTTCACTTTACCAATACCGCTTATATTTTCGGGGGCGGGCATGTCGGCCTGGCAATGAGCCGAACCATGTCGAGCATTGGCTTCCATGTTGTGTTATTTGATGACCGCAAAGGGCTGAATACCCTCAAACAAAACACCTACGCCGATGAAATACAAATAATCAACTATGAGGAGGCCGACAAATATGTTCCGGAAGGAGACAGTTCGTATGTGATTATCATGACGTTCGGTTACAAGCCTGATGAAGTGATCATACGCAGGCTGCTCGGTAAATCATTTAAATATATCGGGATGATGGGCAGCCAAAAGAAAATAGAGACCATGTGGCAAAAACTCCGCAAAGATGGGTTTTCTGAAGATGACCTGGAAAAAGTTCACGCTCCCATCGGTATTCAGATCCACAGTAAAACTACCGATGAGATTGCTATTAGTGTCGCCGCAGAAATTATTAAGATGAAGAACAAACCTGAATGACAGGCAAACTCATTCTTACATCACAACGCGTTTTGGTGTCCGGCAAGCTTGAACCGGCTGGAATTTTTGTGAAAAACGGATATATTCGGGAAGTGATGTCACCCGGAAGTTTTCCGAATTCTGTTCCGGTAGAAGACTACGGGCATGATGTAATTATGCCAGCCCTGATTGATTCTCATGTGCACATTAACGAACCGGGGAGGACGGAGTGGGAAGGTTTTGAAACAGCTACAAAAGCAGCAGCTGCTGGCGGCATCACGGTTATTGCCGATATGCCGCTGAACTCTTCTCCGGTTACCGCCAGCCTGAACGCATTGCAGGTAAAGCGCAAGGCATCGGAGGGGAAAGCATATGTTGATTTTACCTGTTACGGCGGGCTGATCCCCGGGAATGAATCCGGGATTGAAGCACTTTTGGATGCCGGAGTATTGGGCATCAAAACGTTTTTGTGCCACTCCGGGATTGATGAATTTCCCAATAGCACAGAAAAAGAACTATCTGCCGTAATGCCGCTGCTTGCCTGGCGAAATATCCCGTTGCTGGTACACGCCGAACTGCCTGATCAAAAGGCTCCTGCAATAAACGATCCTGACAATTACAATCAATATCTGCAATCCCGGCCGCCTCGATGGGAAATCAACGCCATTAAAATGATGATCAGGCTTTGCCGCGAAACAGGATGCCCGGTTCATATTGTCCACCTTTCGGCATCCGGTGGGCTTCCGTTCATTCAAAAAGCAAAGGCTGAAGGCCTGCCCTTTACCGTGGAAACGGCTCCTCACTATCTTTTTTTTGAATCGGAAAAGATCCCCGATTCGGACCCCCTCTACAAGTGTGCACCCCCTGTTAGAAATTCAGAAAACAGGAAAGCATTGTGGAGTGCC
>JBHJOO010000413.1:0-5216 GCA_050329675.1 Balneolaceae bacterium | reverse complement strand
CCGGAATGGCGGCCACTTCAGCAATTTTTCAATCACTCGGCAGGGGAGCACATGTAATAATCCCGATTGATGTGTACCATGGTACCAGGCGATTATTGAAAGAAATTATGCTTTCGCTCGGTATTAAAATGTCTGAAGCAGACATGACAAATCCGGATTGTGTACAGGAGGCTATCCGTCCGGATACAAAGCTGCTGTGGATTGAGACACCATCCAACCCGCGGCTGTTCATTACTGATATCAGATCTGTTACTGATATTGCCCGAAAAAATAACATTATCGCGGTTGCTGATAATACATGGCCGTCACCGTTAAACCAGAATCCGTTTGAATCGGGTGTGGATCTGGTAGTACACTCGGCAACGAAGTATCTTGGAGGACACAGTGATATACTTGCCGGGGCTGTAGTTTCGCCTACAAATTCAGAAATTTTTAAAATAATCAGAAATATACAGATTTCGGCAGGAGCGGTTCCCTCGCCGGGTGATTGCTGGCTTCTTATAAGAAGTATCAAAACACTTCCGGTTCGTATCAGAACTCACAATGAAAATGCTGAAAAGGTGGCTTCTTTTTTGAAAGGCCATCCAAAAATAGTACATGTATACTATCCCGGATTTAAAGAGCATCCGGGCCATGATATTGCAAAGCGTCAGATGATGGGTTTTGGCGGGATGATTTCATTTGAGGTAAAAGGTGGTGAAGATGAGGCTAAACGTGTTGTTTTTTCCTCCGAACTTATCTCACCTGCAACAAGCCTTGGCGGTGTGGAAAGTACATGGGAACACCGGCTAAGCAGTGAAGGCCCGGATTCACAAACACCGGCAAACCTTATCCGTCTCAGTACCGGCCTGGAGCATTACCAGGATTTGATTACAGATATTGAAAACGCATTAAATAAAATATAGCGAATCCATCACACATTTTGATCTGAGTTCAAATATTTCGATTTTTATTTGATATCTTTATTACCTGAAAAAACGCTTACAAACTAAAAAATTGAGATAATGGCAAAGGTAGAGGTCGTGATGCCCCAGATGGGCGAATCAGTAATGGAAGGAACAGTCATTGAGTGGACAAAAAAAGTTGGAGACACTGTTGAAGTGGATGAAACACTTCTTGAAATAGCAACAGATAAAGTAGATACGGAAGTGCCATCACCTGAATCAGGTGTGCTCGTGGAAATTCTTGTTAAAGCTGATGAAACAGTTGAAGTTGGCCAGGCCATAGCCATCATTGAAACGGATGCTGAGGCAGCAGAGCCGGTTAGTGGAAATGGGGAGAGTTCAAAGGCAGAAAAATCTGAGGAGACGGACGCTAAAACAAAACGGGAAGACGAAAAAGAAGAAGAAACAGCAGCAGAAGAAAAAGTTGAAGCTGAGAAAAAAGAAATTCATAAATCTGATGATGGCGAAGGTGAGCGTATTGAGATTGTAATGCCCCAAATGGGAGAATCGGTTATGGAGGGCGAAGTTATTGAGTGGCTGAAAAAGGTTGGTGACAAGGTTGAAGTTGATGAACCGCTGCTTGAAATTGCAACGGACAAGGTGGATACGGAAGTACCGTCACCCGAAGCGGGAACCCTGGTTGAAATTCTTGTTGAAGCAGGCGAAACCGTAGAGGTTGGACAGCCTATTGCAATTGTTGCTACCGGAAAAGAAGGTGCCAAAAAATCTGAATCCGAATCTGAAAAAAAAGAAACAAGAAAAACTGAAAAAGCGTCTGTGAATGGTGAACCTGCAGAAAAAGAACCGGCGCCGGTTGTAGAGGGCGGCAGTGAACCACAGCGTGAAGGAAGTGACGGCCGGTTTTATTCCCCTCTGGTTCGTTCAATTGCAAAAAAAGAAGGAATCAGCCAGGAGGAACTCGAGTCTATTGATGGAAGCGGACAGGGTGGGCGTGTTGCGAAACAGGATATTTTGGCTTATGTGGAAAACAAGAAATCTGGTAAGGCAAAAGCACCTGAGATAACGAAAAGTGAAGGTCTCACAAAACCTGAAACCCGGCAAAAAACGGAGGAAGCAGATAGAGACAAAAGTAAAATATCAGCTGGTGAACTAAGTGTTTCAAGACCCTCCGAAAATGTTGAGATCATCAAAATGGATCGCATGCGTAAGATGATAGCCGAACACATGGTGAAGTCGAAGCAGACTTCGGCTCATGTAACAACATTTAGTGATGTGGATGTGTCCAACGTAGTTCAATGGCGCAATGCGAACAAGCAAAAGTTTTACGATCAAAACGGAGTAAAACTGACTTTTACACCAATTTTTATTGAAGCATTTATAAGTGCAATGCGTGAATTCCCCCTGATTAACAGTTCCGTTGACGGAGATGAAATTATTGTGAAAAGGGATATAAACTTTGGTATTGCCGTAGCTTTAGGTGAAGGCGGGAAGGGTGGTTTGATAGTGCCTGTGATAAAAAATGCTCATGAGTTAAACCTTTCAGGGCTTGCAAGGGAAGTTCATTTATTGGCTGAAAAAGCACGCAATAAAGATCTCAAGCCGGATGATTTAGTGGGAGGAACGATCACCCTTACAAATTATGGCAGTGTTGGCAATTTGATGGGTACCCCAATTATAAATCAGCCTCAGGTAGCCATTTTTGGTACAGGAGTTATAGAAAAACGTCCGGTTGTTCTTGAAACGGAACAAGGTGACCTGATTGGAATCAGACATAAAATGTACCTGACTATGAGTTATGATCATCGTATTATTGACGGTGCTCATGGGGGAGCATTCTTAAACCGTGTGAAAGAACTGCTTGAAAAATTTGATGTAAAAAGGGCTATTTAAACTTTTTTAATTTGTGGTTAAAGCTTTTGTTTACAACTCTTGCTTCGTTTTGGCGATTAAACCGGACTGTTCAAAAATTGCATTGAATAAAAATACTGCTGAATGATTGTAAACAAAACAATTGACGATGTTCGCAAAACGATAAATGAGTTTAAAAAGCATCGTCAAAAAATTGGATTTGTTCCCACGATGGGTGCATTACACGAAGGCCATTTTTCATTGATAAAACAGGCCCGTAATCATTGCGATGTAGTTGTAGTATCGATTTTCGTAAACCCTCAACAGTTTGGCCCAAATGAAGATTTTGAATCATATCCGAGAAATCTTGAAGAAGACCTTGCAAAGTGCCGGAATTTGGATATAGATGCAGTATTCACGCCGGATAGAGAAATGATGTATCCGGATATAAATTATTTTTCTATTAAAATAAACAAGCTGAACAATCACATGTGTGGTGCCAGCAGGCCGGGTTTTTTTGAGGGTGTTGTTCTTGTTGTAAATAAACTATTCAATATAATTGAACCGGATATTGCTGTTTTTGGGCAAAAAGATATACAGCAGTTTCTGATTTTGAATCAAATGGTTCGGGAGTTTAACCATAGGGTAACGTTGGAGATGGGGCCAATCATAAGGGCGAATGACGGTTTGGCTCTAAGCAGCAGAAATGTGTATTTAAGTGATGAGGAACGAAAAATTGCCCCCGGTTTATTCAGATCCCTTACATATATCGAAAAGCAAATTAAAAATGGAATTGATCAGCCCGAATTACTGATTAACCACCAAAAAAATGAACTTGAAGCGAAAGGTTTTAAGATTGATTATTTATCAGTTTATCTGAAAAAAACACTTGAACCGGTTTCTTCATTGCTAAAGGGAGAAGAATACATTATTGCAGGTGCTGTATATCTTGGCAGAACAAGATTAATAGATAATATTATTTTCAAGTATTAAAGAATAAAATCGAAGATGGCGCCCTCTGCGTGAAACGCGTATGGTTGATTTCCCACACTGTTTGTTTCACGCGAAGCACGCAAAGTTGAAAGGCTCGCGAAGGCCGCAATGGGAAAAGCCAAACATCCTCGAACAACACACAACGAACAAAAGGGAATCAACCTAAACGGCATACTCCGGTAATATTTGAAAGAATCTGGCAGAGGTTTTGATTCCACGATGAAAATCTTTCAATGCAAAACTCTCGTTGGGTGAGTGAAGTGCATCTTTAGTAAGCCCGAATCCCATCAGGATAGAATTTACGCCAAGTACATTTTTAAAATCAGATACAATCGGAATGGAGCCGCCCTCCCTTGAAAACAGTACATTTGTTTCGTAGACATCTTCAAAAGCTTGTGCTGCAGCTTTCAATCCATAGAAATCAAGATCAATAACAACCGGATATCCGCCATGATGTGCTTTCACTTCAACCCGTACAGTATCGGGTGCAATTGATTCAACATGTTTGGCAAAAAGTTCAGAGATTCTGTTAGGATCCTGATCCGGTACCAGGCGCATACTTACTTTTGCACCAGCTTTAGCCGGGAGAACCGTTTTTGCACCAGCTTTCTGATAACCTCCCCAGATACCATTGACATCAAGAGATGGTCTGGCAGAAGCTCTTTCAAGTGTCGTGTAACCTTTTTCACCGGCAAGCTTTTTCAAATCAAGATCTTTCTTAAAAGCCTCTTCATTAAAAGGGAGCTCTCTGTATGCCTGCCGGTCTGCTTCGCTTAACGCTACAACATGATCATAAAAACCGGGTATTTGTATAATCCCGTCCTCATTTTTCAATTTTGCGATAATTTCACATAATACATTTAACGGGTTGGCTACTGCTCCGCCATAAACACCGGAGTGTAAGTCACGGTTTGGGCCATAAACATGAACTTCCATATAGGCAAGGCCACGGAGCCCGTAAGTAATGGAAGGCTGATCTTCATCAAACATAGCTGTATCGGAAATTAATACCATGTCGCATTCAAGCTTCTCTTTGTGCTCTTTGATAAAAGGTATCAGGTTCGGCGAGCCAATTTCTTCCTCCCCCTCAAGTATAAATTTTACATTGACAGGAATCTCGGTTTCGGTA
This sequence comes from Balneolaceae bacterium, assembly GCA_050329675.1. Classification (GTDB taxonomy): domain Bacteria; phylum Bacteroidota; class Rhodothermia; order Balneolales; family Balneolaceae; genus CAYVBJ01. The sequence continues at coordinate 341 of JBHJOO010000413.1, read as the reverse complement.
AGATGATATGCTTCTACTGCTTTGATATGAGTAAAAGACTGCCCTTTGTCATCACTGGTACCACGCCCATAAATCCGGCCGTTTTTAATCGTTGGTTCAAATGGCGGTGTGTTCCATAATTCATCAGGATCGGAGGGTTGAACATCATAGTGGCCATAAATCAGAACAGTCGGTTTGTCCTTGTGCGGACATTTTTCAGCATAAACGATAGGGTGGCCTTCTGTTTTATGAATTTCAACTTTATCCATCTTTATGGACCGAAGCTGATCAACAAGATAGTGTGCTGCTTTAATTACATCTTCTTTTCTTTCTGAATCGGTACTTATGCTGGGGATTTTAAG
>JBHJOO010000317.1:0-7202 GCA_050329675.1 Balneolaceae bacterium | reverse complement strand
CGAAAGGTCATTCTTGACAAGGTATATGTTTGGATTAGCGTAAAGTAACTGAATGAATTTCTGAGCAGAAATTCTGCCCCGCGCGATTTACCTTCGTTTTGAAAAAACCAGGGAGTTCCGGAAAATGTATTTCCAAATGTTTGGGTATTCAGTTCGTGAATTCTTAGGTTTTCAAATGTTTTATCATAGAATTCTGCCTGAATAAAAAACCGTTGAAAAGGTGTAATCTGAATTCCTGCGGTGTATTCTTCGGATGAAGCCGGTGGCTGGCTGGATGTAGTAAGAATCCACACGTCGGCAGTGGTGGTGTTTTCAAGTGAAACGCGATGAAGGAACTGGTGATTTTTTGAAAATCCCGCAAAAACCTGTACCGGATCCATGGGTGAAAAATTTACCTTCAATCCTGGCGACCAGAAAATTTCGTTACTGAGGCTGTACCAGGATGCCCGCACACCTGCATTGATTCCAATCCGGGAAATCGGTTTCCATTGATTCTGGATATAACTGTCGATCAGATGTGCACCGGTTCTGAGGAAAAACGATGGGCGATCGAAAGAAAGCTCGCTATATTCGCCAAGATAGTATCTCCACCCCCCGCCTGCAACAACCGAAAAGCTATTTTTTCTGTACTCCAGTTCCTGTTTAAATTTTACTTCATTCATGCTGCTGCGGTTTCTGAAAGGGTTTGTAAATACCGTAACCGATTCAGTACCACCCAACGCGTTCAGGCGGTTATAGACAAAATCATCTTTATCAAATTCCGTTTGGTAAATACTGATACCTGCCAGAGATGTACTGAAAACATCTCCCCAAATCTCCTTTTCATACTTGAGGCTAAGAAGCAAATTTCCCCAGCGATTGGAGGTTTCCACATCTTCAAAGACAAATTCTCCCCCCGTATTCGCAGAGCGGTTTCGCCGGGTTGCCTTGTGGCCGGTATCATTTCCCCCAAAATAGCTGCTGAATATCCATCTGTCAGAGTTGGCTCCTTCAATATAAATCTTACCATGCAGGTCCAGGAATTGGGCGGAAGAGGATCCCGGGCGCAGAACCAAATCCTCAAAACTTTCTTCCTCATCAGCGAGGCGTGTCGGCCTGTTAATATCAAGGCCCCAGCGGATGATCTCTGAATTGTTAAACCAGTCAATGGCATCCATGTAAGAAGCTCTTGCCGAAAGCAGCCAGCTGCCCCTTTTTCCAAGAGGCCCTTCAAAAGTGCCGTTTATACTTGTATTGCTCAGGCCAATCCTGTTTTTGGATTCATTCAATGAACCCGTTCTGGTAATGAGATTCAGAGTACCTCCGGTTGGGCTGTCAATATTTGAAGGAACAATTCCATAATAAAATCCGGCAGACTGAATAGCATCATCGTTAAAACTGTCAAGCAAACCAAAAAGATGGCTTTGATTAAAAATACTCATACCATCAAGCTGAATCAGAAAACCATCCGGTGTGCTGCCTCTTATATTGATTCCATTATTCATAGCAGCTCCATTCGATACAGAAGGATGCGCCTTAAGTGCCCGGATGGAATTGGATTCACCGAGAGGACTAAACCGGCTGGCATCCATTAAATGATTGATCAGGGAATCGGATGGATTATAACTTATATTACCGGATACAATAATCTCATTTCCTGAAAAAGGATTTGGTTCAAGCCGTACCGTAATGTCTTCGATCCGGTTTGATTCGGGAATTGTAAGGGTAATCTCTCTTTTTTTATAACCGATGTATGAAACGGTTATCCGAAACTCCCGGCCGGTGATACTTCTCCTGATAGTAAAAGTGCCTGAAGAATTCGCTGCAACACCGGAAAGATTATTGTTTTCTATCCAGGTGATCGCAGCAAATGGAAGCCGTTCGCCGGTATCGGAATCTACGATTTGTCCTTTTATAACAACATTCTGTCCGGGGTTTTTTTGACTATCAGAGCGTGTAAGAAAAACCTGTCTGCGTTCATGATCAATCAGAAGGCTGATATTGTACGGCTTTAATACCGGTTTTAAATCATTTATAATTTCCTCTTTTGAGGAATTAATTGTAATGCGAATATCCGCAATTTGAGACTCGCGATAGAGAAAAAACCAGGGAGTTTCATTCTGTATCACTAAGATAACCTCTTTTAACGGTGTGTTATGAAAAGAAATTTCAGGATTGGCTTTAGCCGTAAGCGTGAATGGCAGTAAAAACCAGAAAAGAAACAGGAGATGTAATTTTCTTAGATCCGATTTTAAATAATTCATAAAATTCGGCTATGGATTTTTTCTGAATTGGTAAGATGACTCCCCGGTTTGGATAAACTCGCCATCCAGTACAATTCCAAGGTCATTCAGGCTTTGGCCAGGCTCGTTAAGAGGTATGGAGCCACCCAGGACCTCTCTTTTAATTGTTTCAGGAGCATCAATCGTAATATTAAAATGGAACTCAAGTTCAGCCAGAATGGATTGCACTTCCCTGTTTCCGAATACAAGGCGGTTTTGGATCCATCCGGTAATATCTTCTTCATTAAATAAAAAGGGTTCAATAAGCTGATTGTTTTCATCAATAACAGATGCCTGTCCGGGTTCCAGTATAATCGAATGGCTGGCATCGGCAGTTTCAAAAGAGATACTGCCGTTGAAAAGATATACAGCTGTCCTTTGATTTCGGTCGTGCAGATTAAACCGGGTGCCTAACACCTGAACCCGTCCATTGCCGGCCTCAACGGTAAATGTTCTCTCAGGGTTATTTACAACCTCAAAAAGGGCTTCACCTGAGAGTGAATAGGAATGTTCAGAATCCGAAATGGTTACTTCATAAAGTAATGAGTTTGGACGCAAGGTAATGGTGCTTCCGTCAGAAAGCTGAATGGCGGAAATTGTCTGGCCTGAATCTGCGAGGAGAACAGGTTCGGCAACGAATGTTTTCTGCAGGAAATAAATGGAGGCAAACATTACAAGTGCAACGGCCGCAGCAGCCCAGTACCATTTTTGATTACCGGAAAGATTAAAAATTTTCGCACGTTTTTTATGTGCACCACTAATTGATTTTTTTAGATCGGCCCAAATCTCTTCTTTTCCTTGTACGGGAAGTGCAGCCTCGAAGTTATCCGATTGTTTTCTTGCAGCTGATAATATATTGTAAAGCGGATCATCTATTTTCTTTTCAGTACGCCCTTCCCCCATTTTTTTTCTGTATTCTTTTGCAAGAATCAGATCGGGATCATTTTCCGGTATGTGATTATTTTTTGCCACAATTTTTTCTTGTTAAAATGCTCTGATAGGATTAATCTTCGAATTCTACTTCATATGCAATCCAGATTCCAGCTGCCTGATCGAATAATATTTTTCCTTCTGCTTCCACCATTTCACCGTCATTTAGAGCATCGGAAACTTCCTGCAATGAATTGAAATCCCCATCTAAAATAACGGTGTCGTCTGTAATTTTTATCGTTTTGCCACTTTCTATTGTAAATGTTGATTCCGCCATATTTACGGATATGACATACTCTTCAAACTTAGTAAAGTCAAATTCAAATTCAACGTCCTTAACAATTCTTCTGTTACTTTCAATTTCAAAAAAGAATTCCCCGTCAGCCTCAACAGGCAAACCGGATGCAACGGCATCGGCAACGTCATGTAGTGATTCAAGCCCGTCGGCAAATTCAATATCTGTTTGGTTTGTGATAAAAAAGATATCACCGTTTACCAGGGTGAAAGATTGATCCGCTATATTTACAGATGAAACAAGATCTTCAAACTCGTTGGATTCCAGTTTGAACTCAACTTCGGTAGTAATCCAGAGATTTGCGTTTTCATCCGGCCGAAAATAATCACCTTCCGCTATGACCCGGGCCCCAGTGTCAATGGCATTGCTGACTTCTGTAAGAGTTAAAAAGTCGCCATCGTCATCAATTTCTGTTTGTTCATTCACCTGGATTCTCTGGCCGCTGGCTATTGTAAAGATATTTTGCTGCAGATCAACACGTGTAACCCTGCCTTCGAATTCATCTTCATCAAACACATCTCCGTTGTCGAGCTGCAGCCTGAAAGCGTCTGTCAGCTCACGAAAACGTACGAGCGCCGTACCGTCTCCATTAAATTCAATGGTGCCATTCACGATCTGCGATGCACTGTTGTTTGTATTAACCTGCCTGGTGGTGGATTCATAACTCAGTGCTCCGCTAACACCTTTGCGGAAATTCCGGTTGGTTAGAACGATCTCTTTATCGATACGTACATTTAGAAAATTCATATCCAGCAGGTACTCTCTTCCGGATTGAATTCCGTTGTTTTCAATGATGGTAAAGACACCCTCTCCGGTGTGAAAGCCATCAATAGTCAATATAGACGACTGTGATGAAAGTCCATCTAATAAAAGACGGTCGGTTCGTGTGAAAAAAGATTGCTTGTCAGCTGTTTGAATTTCACCTGAACGGGTTCCTTTAAAATCAACAGATTCAATTATGCCACTGTTTTGATCAGGAAATTCTATAAATTGGCCATTCCTGTCAAAAAATATATATGTAAGTGTGAAATCTGCAGCAGATGATAAAACAGGGGTTTCTTTTGTACGGGTAAAGCGGACGGTATGTGTGCCATCTTCGGGATTAAATTCATGTGAAAAATTTTGCAAATTCCTGAAATTCCCAGCGGGGAGAATAGAGTTTCCCGTCTCTAAACCTGATTCTGATGGCAGGGCAAATGCTTCCGAAAAACTGGAAAGCAGGCCATTATCGTTTTCGGAAATAGATTCACCAATAATCTGGGCAGATATACGTAATTCAGCCTCTGGAACAGGAGCCGAGCTGTTCTCAAACCGCTCTATCTCACATGCAAAAAATCCTGCTGCTAAAAGTGCAGGAATCAAAAGCCGGCGTATTTTAGTAATTTTATTTGTCATGAAACGAAACAATTAAACATTTTAAATCTGTTTAAAGTAATACAGATGAACCATAGCCTCCCCCCTAATCCGATTCGTGATTTATATAACCGTAAACTTCTTTCAATTCACGCCTCATATCTTTAAATGCCAAAGCCATATGGTTTTCAACCGTTTTGGTACTTACACCTAGTGCATCAGCGGTTTCTTTATAGGTAAATTGTTTCATAAAACAGAGATCAAATACCAGGCCTCTCTTTTCAGGCATTTGGGAAATGATTTTTTTTATGATACCAACCAGTTCCCTGTGGTCTAAATCCCCATCCGGAAGTTCCGGATTTTTATGTTGACCGGAAGGGTTTACATCGCTGAATTTGGATTGGTATTCAATATGATTAAGCATCCGTGTATATGCGATCGTAAACAAAAAAGACCGAAGCGATTTTGTATCGTCTATTTCACTTCTTTTTTCCCAGATCATTAGAAAAGCACGCTGAACCAAATCCTTCGTTTCATCGTGGCTTAAACCACGGCTCATCAGAAAACGATAAAGCGAATCATAATGCCGGTCATAAAATTCTTTAAAAGCATTTTTATCTCCATTGCGAATGGATATGGAAATAGATAAATCATCCATGCCCTTGTCTTTTGCAAAGGCAATAAAAAAGAGGATGATTTCGATGGATAGAAAAAGAGTCAAATATTACGCGGTTTGATTTCTTGATTCAGATATAAAATAAAACATTCTCACTCACAAAAAGAAGATGATTCTATTCTGATTTGTGTGGGTGTTGTTCGCTGGTATCTCGTTGCAGCCAAATCATGACCTCCGGGAGTGCGATGGCACCTCGAAGTGTCGGGAATAAGGGCAGCATCTCCCTGCGATTTTTCGGAAATGTTGAATTTTTATCAATTTGGAATGATTTACTACATCTTTCTTATTTTTAACTTCACTTCTTGAAAATTAAAACCAATAATAAGTATGAAGAAAAGAGCAATCACAAAGGATAATCCCTATAAAATCTGTTTTGTTTGCCTTGGTAATATCTGCAGAAGCCCGACAGCTGAAGGCGTTATGCAGCATTTGGTAGATGAACGTGATTTGTCATCCTATTTTTATATTGATTCATCCGGAACATCAGCGTATCACATCGGGGAACCGGCAAATAACAAGAGCCGTGAGGTAGCCCGGCGTTACGGCGTAGAATTACAATCAAGAGCACGAAAATTTGAAGCAGATGACCTGGCTGATTTCGATCTTATTCTTGCAATGGATCGGGAAAATCTTGCGAATGTTAAAAGGATTGCAAATGGAAACTCAAATGAAGCAGAAATTATGCTTCTTCGTGATTTTGATCCGTCTGTACACTCAGGTGAAGTTCCGGATCCCTATTATGGCGGGATCGAAGGGTTTGAGAAAGTGTTTAAAATTGTCCGCCGCAGTTGTGAATCTCTTTTGGATGAACTTGAGCCAATGGTTGAGAAATAATACATGCTGACAAATGCGTTTAAAGAATATCTTGAAAGGAGAAATTCCATATCCATATCATCGGTTGAACCCGTTTCGGGAGGCAGTATCAACAAGGCTGCAAAAATAACTGCAAATGAAAGAACCTTTTTTTTAAAATGGAATGATTCGAAACCGCCTGATATGTTTTCAGCTGAAGCGTATGGGTTAGAGAAATTGAGAGAAGCGGATACGCCGGTGAGAATTCCGGTAGTTTATGATCTGAATTCAAATAAAAATGATTATCCGGGATATCTGCTTATGGAGTATATCGAACAGGTTCGTGGCGGGAGTGAATCATCCCGCAATTTTGGAAGGTATCTTGCAGAATTACACGGCAAAACTGCCGGTGAATTTGGTCTCGACAGGAATAATTATATTGGAAGCCTCCCTCAGTCAAACAAAAAGCATAAAGAGTGGGTCTCTTTTTTTATTGAAGAGAGAATTAATCCGCAAATAAAACTGGCCCGCGACCGGCAAAAAATAGATGAAAGGACGGTTAAAGGATGGGAGTTGCTGGCAAATCAGCTGCACGATATTTTTCCGGAAACAGAACCCTCGCTTTTACATGGTGATTTGTGGGGCGGTAATTATTTTTTTGATGGCCAGGGCGACCCGGTTTTAATTGATCCCGCTGTGTACTACGGGCATCATGAAATGGAATTGTCATTTACCAAAATGTTTGGGGGATTTTCTCCTGAATTTTATGATGCCTATGCATTTGAAAAAAAACCGGCTCCCGGATTTAATAACCGGGTGCCGGTTTATAATTTATATCCGCTTCTTGTACATGTAAATCTCTTTGGCGGCCATTACGCAACAGAAGCGAATTCAT
>JBHJOO010000086.1:0-6949 GCA_050329675.1 Balneolaceae bacterium | reverse complement strand
AACGTTTCAAATTTTTATGTCACTACCATTGAGAATGATTGATAAACCTCGCGATTATTGCGGCATATTTGGTGTTTTTGATCACCCCGAAGCAGCTCTGCTGACTTATTACGGTTTACATGCTCTTCAGCACCGCGGACAAGAATCCGCTGGTATCGTTACATCCCATTTTGATTATAAAAAAGAGAAATGTGTAATGCCGATGCATAAAGATTTCGGATTGGTGTTAACTGTATTTGAAGATCCGAAAATTTTCAGCCGGGAATTAAAAGGCCGCAATGCCATTGGCCATAATCGCTATTCCACATCAGGAGCTGCTAAAAATCCGGCGAATATTCAGCCATTCAGAGTACATTACAGAAATGGGAACATAGCAATTGGCCATAATGGCAATCTTTCAAATGCCCGGGAACTTCGTAAACGCTTCCGGGATGAAGGCGTACTTTTTCAAAGCACCTCTGATACCGAGTTAATTCTTCATTTGATATCCAAAAGCAAAAAGAAGGATCAGATTGATCAGATACTTGATGCCCTGAATCAAATTGAAGGGGCTTACTGCCTGGTTATTTTAACCGATGACAAGCTTATTGCTGTTCGCGACCCGAATGGTTTTCGTCCGCTTGCATTGGGTATAATCGATGGTGCCTATGCAGTTGCCAGTGAAACCTGTGCTTTCGATATCATCAATGCCAAATATATCAGGGATATTGAACCCGGAGAGGTACTGATTATAGATCGTGAGGCTGCAGAAAAAAAAGAGCCGATATCATACTTTTTGGAACAAAAAAAGGGAACAGAAACCAGCCAATGTATTTTTGAATATGTTTATTTTTCACGGCCAGATAGTAAAATATTTGGTGAAAATGTAGATAAAATCCGCAGAAATCTCGGTAAACAGCTTGCCAAAGAGCATCCGCTGAAAGATGTAATCAGATATCCCAATCCGGAATTCAGGCCGATTATTATTTCAGTACCCGATTCAAGTAATACGGCAGCTCTTGGGTATGCCCATGAAAACCAGAAGATGGGTTATGATTGCAAATACGACATCGGGTTGATTCGAAATCATTATGTCGGACGCACATTCATTTCACCCGGTCAAAAATCACGGGAACAAAAAGTTCGTACAAAATTCAATACGGTACAAGGAGTGCTTGAAGGGCGAAGTGTTATCATTGTTGATGATTCAATTGTAAGAGGTACTACGTCACGATATCTTGTGGATATGATCCGGGATGCCAATCCGTCCGAGATTCACTTTCTTGTAAGCTCTCCTCCCATTGTAAATCCATGTTTTTACGGAATGGATTTTCCCAGCCCGGAAGAACTCATTGCCAACCGGTTTGACAAAAATATAGAAGCTATGGCTGATGAAATTGGTGTAGACAGCCTGCGTTACCTCTCTGCTGACGGACTGGTTGATGCTGTGAAAGAATGTAATAAACAAAAAGGCGATTACTGTACGGCTTGTTTTACCGGAAATTATCCGGTTCCCGTTCAATTTGGTGCTGAGAAAGAAGAGAACGAGATTGTTTGATGAATTTCAATAATGCATCTTTTGTGACAAGTGCACCAACACTGGATGACTGTCCACCTGAAAATTACCCCGAGTTCTGTTTTGCCGGACGTTCAAATGTGGGGAAATCTTCATTTATAAATAAAATAACCAATAAAAAAAAGCTGGCACGAACCAGTAATACTCCTGGCAAAACCCAGCAAATGAATTATTATTTGGTAGATCAGAAAATTTATTTGGTCGACTTGCCCGGTTTCGGGTATGCAAAAGTTCCTGAAAAGGAACGTAAACGATGGGGGGAAAATATCCAGCAGTATCTATTAGAAAGGAATACGCTCAGACTGATATTGCATCTGGTCGATAGCCGCCATAAACCAACTGCACTGGATGAGGATTTTTTTTACTGGATGGCCAGCCACCATAAACCTTTTATAATCTTACTTTCAAAAACGGATAAAATCTCAGGTAATGAACTTTCACAATCAGTTTCATCTATAAAAAAAATTCTGGCAGCGATGAACATTGAAGTGCCGGTAATTCCATGCTCTGTTGAAACCGGGCGCGGGATAGATGACACCAGGGAAATTATCAGGGATTTTTCGTCCGAATAATTATTAACAGCTATTAACTAATTATAATTTTATGCCTTATAAAGTACTTCTTCTTGATAATGTTGACCCGGTATGTGCAAGCGTTTTCAATGAACGGGGGGTTGAAACGGAAGAACCGGGAAAATTGGACACCGAGGAATTAAAAAAAATAATCGGGAATTATGACGGCATGGTTGTAAGAAGTGCAACCACTGTCAACGCTGACCTGCTGAAACATGCCGGTAAATTATCCGTGATTGGCAGAGCAGGAGTTGGGGTTGATAATATCGATATTCAGGCTGCAACGGCCCGGGGTATTCTGGTGATGAACACTCCGGATGGTAACACAATCAGTACGGCTGAACATACATGCGGTATGATCCTGGCAATGGCCCGAAATATACCAACGGCTGTTGAACGGGTAAAAAGCGGCGGATGGGATCGTAAAAAATTTATGGGGACTGAATTACACCGTAAAATACTTGGTATTGTCGGGCTTGGTAAAATTGGTTCAGAGGTTGCAGTCAGAATGAAAGCATTTGGTATGGATATTATTGCCTACGACCCGTTTACTACACACGAGCATGCAGCCGAATTTGGAATTGAGTTAAAAGAACTGGATGAAGTTTTAAAAAAATCAGACTTTCTTACCGTTCATACACCCCTTACAGAGAAAACCCAAGGAATCATCTCTTTAAAAAATGCTGAAAAACTGAAAAAGGGAGTACGTCTTGTGAACTGTGCCAGAGGAGGTATCATTGAAGAAGCTGATATGTATCAATTACTTGAAACTGGTATTGTTGCCGGAATAGCAGTAGATGTATATAGTACAGAACCGCCTGATGAAGAACTTTATAAAATCCTCCGGCATCCTGGTATAATATGCACACCTCACCTGGGTGCTTCAACTGAAGAAGCACAGGAAAAAGTAGCAATTCAAATTGCTGAACAGATTTCCGATGCACTTGAAAGCAAAAGCTTTAAAGGCAGCCTCAATGGAAAATCAATAGCACTACTTACCAACAAAGAGGTAAATCCATATCTAAAATTATCTGAAAAACTGGGCAGATTAGCAGGGCAAATCAAACCTGAGCACTCCAATCAATTTTCATTCGAATACACAGGCCTGTGTGCCAGGTATTCCGAGGTATTAACGGATAGTATATTAAAAGGGATGCTTGCACAATTTGTAGATGAAAGCGTAAATCTGATTAATGCGCGCCACTTCGCTGAAGAACGAAATTTCAAAATCAGTGAAACTACATCAACCAACGATAAAATGTATAAAGACCTGATTACTATCCGCCTGGGAGATGATGCCGAATACCATAATATATCTGCAACCGTTTTTGGGCCTGATGATTATCGGATTGTGGAAATTGACGGCTATGGTATTGAAATCCAGCTTGAAGGAAATATTTTGATGTATAGAAATATTGATAAACCCGGTATGCTTGCATCGGTAGCTGGTAAACTTGCATCAAACGGAGTTAATATCGGTGCTCTCAGCCTGGGCCGGGATAAAAAAGGATCAAATGCCATCACTGCAATTATCGTAGATAAACATCTCAGCAGTGATGAGTTGAAACCATTTTTTGAAATGGAAGATGTACATGATGTAAAATATATCTCCTTATCTTAATTTCAGAACTCCTGATTCCGAATAACTAATACAAGTAGTTATATGGATTCTCTCGTAAAATAGAAAGTCGTTTTTGTTAGTTGTTGGTTGTCAGTTGTCAGTTTGTTGATTGTAGGTTGTAAATGCCTAAATACGGTTGACGTTTTTAGGCATTTACAAACAGCAAACCAAGAACAACGAGCCACTAACAACACACACCTAACCAACGAATCTGATACGAATCAACAAATCGTGGCTTAAATGTTTACGACAAATCAGGCTTTTTACGCCCAATTGCATAAATTCCGTTTCCTTTTTGATTTTTTGTTAACAAGTCTGAGGCATTCATCACCAAACAGAATGGCAACACGAAAGGATAATAGACCAAAAGGGGAATCAGTGCCAATAATTTGATTTTATTAAACCAGATCATTGGCCATTTTACAGACATAATCCATGCTTTGTGGCCAAAAAACCCATAAGTGTAATGAAGATCAACTATTTCAAAACCCGCTTTTTCCATTTTTTTCCTTAAATCCTCTTTGGAATATCCTGCACGGGCATGTTCACCTACAAATGAATTATCTTCGTCCGCGTCTTCTTCGGAATAATGTGAGGGTGAGTGCATCAAAAAATAACCATCCGGTTTTAATGCTTCATACAAATTACGGATAACCCTGAGATCCTCATCTATATGCTCAAGTACATCAATACAGATAGCCAGATCAAATGTGGCCTTATAATTTAAATTCAACAAATCTGCCTTTTCAAAGGTTATTCTTCCTTTCGAAACATCACTGCTGAAATAATGAAGGGAATCCTTCAGATAATCTTCTTTTACATCCAGTGCAGTTATATTTATGTGTTTAAATTTTTTTAAAAGAAACCTGTCGTATTGACCGAAACCACAACCTGCATCCAATAGTGACCACTCTCCCCTTTTATCAAACTCTGAACCGTAGCGGGCAATGAGTCTTCTCATATGCCAGCTTCTCAGAAAAATCAGATCAAGTAAGAAATAAAATATTCTGCGTAACAGACGTGAATGGCGAATGTGTCTGGCAAATGTATCTTTTACCGGATCGTATTCAATCTTGCTCATCGGCCAGCCTTTTCCCTGATATTCGGCTTTTGACGTTTTACCTGCCCCTTGTTAATCATTTCACCCAAAAAACCGATGGAAAAGAACTGAACACCCAGTACAACCAGCAAAATTCCTAAAAAGAGCAGCGGGCGATTGGCTAACGGTTCATCCAAAATTATTTTTATGTAGGCCAGGTAAAAATTAATTATACCTCCAATAATCAGAAAAAGTACTCCCAGTGTTCCAAACAGATGCATTGGACGCTGCATGTAATGATTTACAGACAGAACCGTGACAAGGTCCAGAAATCCGTGCAGAAACCGGGAGAAACCGAATTTTGTCTGCCCAAACTTTCTTGGATGGTGTTTTACCTCTTTTTCAGTGATCCGGTCATATCCTTCCCACTTGGCGAGCAAAGGGATATAACGGTGAAGTTCGCCATAGAGATAAATAGATTCGATGACCTCACGGCGGTAGGCTTTTAATCCGCAGTTAAAATCATGAAGCGGGATTCCTGTAGATTTACGGGTAACAAAATTGAAGAACCGGGATGGAATTTTTTTTGACAGTGGATCATGTCGTACTTTTTTCCAGCCGCTTACCAGGTCATACCCGCTTTCAAGTATTTCGATTAATTCCGGTATTTCGGCAGGATCATCTTGCAAATCCGCATCCATGGTAACAACATATTTGCCACAGCTTTCATTAAACCCTGCCTGAAGCGCATCGCTTTTACCGTAATTTCGCTGCAAACGGATTCCTTTAACCCGTGAATTTTTCTGTTTCAGTGCTTTTATTACACTCCAGGATTCATCCGTTGACCCGTCATCTACGAAAATAATTTCATAATCGACTTGTTCAAGAGCTTCATGAATCAGTTCTGTGAGCTTTTCGAGAGATTTAGCTTCATTCAGAAGCGGAATAACAATGCTTATGAGAGGTATTGTTCTATTGATTTTAATTGATGTATTAAATTTCTTTTCTGCCAATGGTTTGCAAATTATGAGAAATCTTCGGATATATGTTTTATTATCTGTAAAGAAAGAAAATAAAACTTTTGACGTCATGAAGAAATTATATTACTCAATTGGTGAAGTAAGTGAAATTACTTCCATCGAGCCTCACGTACTCCGTTATTGGGAAACGATATTTGATGAACTCTCACCCCGAAAAAACAAAGCCGGGAACCGAACATACAAAGAAAAAGATATTACATTGATTCTGCGTCTAAAAGAGCTGATTCAGGATAAAAAATACAGCACTGCCGGAGCGCTAAAAGTAATTGAGAAAGAAAATGAGGGTAATGGCAGCAATGAAAAAAAACCGCTGCCATACGAAGCTCAAAAAGATTTGCAGGAAATCCGTCATTTTCTGAACAATCTCCTGGAGAAATTATAGCCGTCTGCGGCTATTTATCGGATGACTTGGTTGCGCAGTGCCCTTTGGGAAATCTGAGCCTCAGTCATCCGATAAATGACTTGGTTTGGTATCAGCAAACCAAACCAGTAGCAGCAATAGAAATTCGGCGCAAATCAAAACAGCTACACTTACAAGGTGTAAAACCTGTAAAGTCCCTGGCATACCAAGCCATTCCATACCCAAACCAATCAGCATCTGAAAAATAACAAGTGAAAAGATGACCCATCCCGTCAAATAAACGGTGCCTGAAATTTTTTCACTGTGAATATAAACCATCAACACCCCCGAAAGGAGTACAATAAGCCATGAAAAACTGCGGTGAATATCATATATCCAGCTCGTCATTTCAATCCACACGTCTCGCGGAGGGACGATGGCAGCATTTTTAATTACATCAATTTCTTCCCTCACCTGTGTACCAAGAATAAGCTGAAAAAGGGTAAATAATAAAATAACAAAGCCCAACCATAAGAGACTCTTGTTTTGATTCCTGCTTAAATGTACGGTATAAATATTTTTGGTAGCTTTGAAAGCAGCATAAAGCAGTGTAATTAAAATAATCATGGCAAGTACCATATGAATGGTAATCATACCTGCCTGTAAACCGGATTTAACCACCTGTCCGCCGAGCCAGCCCTGCAGCAGTACAAGCACAAATGCCGTCCCGGAGGCAACAGTTACTGATAAATCTGTTTTTCGATAACTGAACGAAAGAATAA
>JBHJOO010000263.1:0-3203 GCA_050329675.1 Balneolaceae bacterium | reverse complement strand
CCGGATCCCGACGGTTATAAATGAACCAGGAGCTTGATCTATCCACCGTCGGGAGGAGTGGAGCTCATTTTTTGAACCCCGACAAGTTTGTACGGGACAAGCGCAAAGCGCTCCGAGCGTTAGCGATTTCCCCCGAAAGCGTTCGGGGAAATCTCTTCGTTCACAACTTGATTTAGAAAAACCTACACTGCCACCAACAATATCCCGGACCGTACCCACCTACAGCCAGGGCAATCCAGGAATAAACCATGTCTTTGAATCAACTTCTGAATTCCTCAACCAAACCGAAACGAAATACCCCGGTACAAATCTGATGCAACTACAAAATCGCAACTTGAACTTTTACGTTAAGTCAGGAGTTCTGTATTTATAACAATCACAGCACATCACACTAATCATAGCCCATCATACTAATCACACTAATCACACTAATCACAGTAAAAAGACAGCATTCACAAAAAGCAGTTTCCCGTTTTCCCAGAACCCTCTGAATAGCGGATTCTCTATCATATAAACAACCGACCCCTGGCCCATTGATTGGATTCCGATAGCCAGAGAGTGTTCAAGTTTCTCTTTTGCCTTGTGGCCGACAAAACCACTTACATGAGCATCCGGTTTTGCAGCACCTGTATTCCAGCCATTATCAAGATATTCGAAAGCCAAAGCATTCTGCTTGAGTGAATGATAGTATTCACCATACCCGAAAGCCAGCGGATGGGTATGATCAAGTGAAATTTTGTATATGGCACCCGCAGTAGTGTTTTGAATGGCCTCCCTTTCTCTTTCCGACCAGGTTCTTAATTTATCACCGGGATCTTCTGATTTCTCATTATCGTCATCGGCCGTTTTACTTTTTAGTGAAAATCCATCCTTGCCGGCAAGTACGTTATTGGCATTCCCTACCGCAACCAATCTGCCGCCGGCACGCACCCATTCTGTAATGGTTTTTAATCCGTTTTCATCCAATACATCCGAATAAGATCCGCTGGGAAGAATCAATACATTATACTTTGACAAATCTGCCCTTGTAAGCCGGTCTGTGTTAATAATAGTAACCGGGTATTGTAACTGATGATCAAAAAAGTGCCAGATTTCACCAACATTCAATGATGAGGTTCCTTCACCGGATATCATGACTACCTTTGGTTTTTCGAGAAATTTCACCTTTGCCGAACCAAAATCTGAACCACGGGTTACAAAACCGGTCTCTGTTGCGTGAAGCGTGCGAGAGTGTTTTATGCCTGCTTCCCTTACAATTTCGTCAAACCTTGCACCAAGTTGACTATTATTAGCCCTGGTTATTACAAGAGTACCCGAATCATAACTTCGGCCTTCAATCTGAAAAGGTACTTCCGAGTGCCGGCTCTTTACACCTTTTTTAGTAATATCAGCCAGGAAACGTGCATCATTCATATCTTTCCACTCTGCAACATACGCATATGGATTATTGGAGGAACCAATCACCTGCGCACTCAGTAAATCATTTGCATCTATCGTTTCTGAAGGATTTATTCTTGCTGTTATCGCATAACCTTCAAGGCCAAACCGGTAGTGTGATTCCCAGGCTGTGATATCATAAGTAACCGAATCAGCAAGTTCAGGGTCGGGTTCAAACAGCACCCTCACCAACTGTGATTTAGGCTGATATGCACTAATGATGATATCCTCATCCTGAACTGACACACGGCGGATTTCATTTTGCATATAATCGAACCCATCGGTAGTTCTGCTCGTGCCTGCCCGGCCGTAACGAATTTGTTGACTGTCGAGAAAGGTTAACAGAGAATGTATTTTATCGGGATGATTATCAGCCTTGACCACAAATGTTTTATACCGGCTGTCAGGATTATTTCGAGCACGTTCGAAATGATTTTTGAATTCACTGATGACCCTTTCTGCATTTTGACTCGTAACCTCAATGGTTGACAAACCGGTTACATGATGATGGGTAAGGCGGTCTTTCAGCGTTAGTGTATCCCCTTCTGCTGTTTTAATGGCAATACCGGCAAGCCCATGCCCTGCCTGCTCGTAAGTCATCCCAATCGCACCATTAAATGTCGGCCACGTATCTCCATAGCTTGGATAAAAAAGATCAAATACTTCACGGGTAAAATAGAGCCATCCTTCACGGTCAAAATATTTTGTATGATTCATACCAATGGCCGTCTGAAATTCCCGCTGCCAACTGGTAATCGCTTTGTGAAAGGGTTCAGCTGCCGGTGCAAAATAATATGGCGCGTTGTATCCCTGTTCATGATAATCTACATGAACATGAGGCATCCACTCCTGATAAATTTTGCCTCGTTTTTGTGATTCAACCTGGATTTGCCACGCCCAGTCACGATTCAGATCAAAATAATAATGATTTGACCTTCCTCCCGGCCAGGGCTCATGATGCTCTCTCGAATCAATCCTTGCATTAAAATCTGTCCCGATCATCTGGTTGAACCAGTTCACATAACGGTCGCGCCCATCCGGGTTTACCATGGGATCCATAATAACGACCGTATTTTCAAACCAGGATTTGGCTTCCTGATTTTCAGGGCCAACCAGTTCATAAATCGTTTTCATCGCAGCTTCACTGCTTGAAGTCTCATTGCCGTGAATGTTATAACTGAGCCAGACAACAGCTTTTTGATTGGGAGTCGGCTCACCTTCTTCCAGTCCGGTCAATTTCAGATTGTTTGTCCGGATTTCTTCAATATTGGCGTGATTTGCAGGCGTTGTTACAATAACATAAACCAGTTCACGATTCTCATTTGTAACACCATACTGCTGAATCGTCACCCAGTCAGATTGCTCTGCAGCGTGATTAAAATAACCGATTACCCTGTGATGAGGGGTAAAGCGGTCACCCAATTCGTATCCCAGATAATCGGCCGGTGACAAAACCTGGGCAAATAGTCCGCTTGCAGTTGTTAATAGAATTAAAAAACAGAAAACCGGAAGGAGCTTGTTTTTGAACATGATCAATATTGTGTATTAAATTATTTCCCTGATGAAGATACGTTTACCGGAATTAATTAAAAAATCGGAGGAGGTTAACTGGTTTTTTTAAAGACCTGTCAGGTTGGGAATAAGACCTGTCAGCATTCGCGGTGCTTTTCCGCGCTTCTGACAGCGTCGGGGCCAGAGGCTATGAGTTCGGGCAGCCAGTGGTTGATTCCCTGTTTGAACCTTATATTTGAGAAGGCTGTTAACGC
>JBHJOO010000162.1:0-4752 GCA_050329675.1 Balneolaceae bacterium | reverse complement strand
TCCTCGGCCAAAATTGCATAGTGACCCGTTACATTTGAAGTAAACGCAAAGAAGATAATTACAGAAGCCACGTTTACCATACCTGCTGAAAACACCGGTGCCAATTAAGTCATATTCTTAAAAAGTGATCATTAAGTTTATGAATTTGGCAGCTGCAAGAGGTAGTCTTTCAAGCGGTTCGATATTTCCGAGATTTTGCGCCATGTATTTCCTCTTGCCAGTGAGCCTGAGCTGGACTCACTCACCATTCTGAAGTTACTACCGCTGTATCATTTGGGAGATCGTGCAGAGCAGTTAGTAGAAGAGGCACATGCCGTAATGACTTGAATCTTTCAAAATAATTTAGTATTTGAAGTACTAACAGATTTATGGAAATTGCGGCGGGCCAGATTAAAAGGAGATCCGAAAAAGGGAAACTTCATGCATGATGCCGCAGGAGAAAGAGGATAGGAAGTTCAGTCAGTTTGGTGTAGTCTATCCCGGAGCATTGGAGAACATGCCGGTGCAAATCGAAGTAAATATTGCCGGCGGAAATGGCAGTTGATTAATCTTATTCATTTATCAAATTTCAAACTTACTAAACAGGGAAAGCTTGTTTTGTGATGGTAGTCTGAGTTTCGCCAATTTTAGCAGTCAAAACCGTCAAGATATTGACACACGGCAAGGGTTAAAATTCACATTAATGGAGCTTCTGAAACGAAGGGGATTTTTTCAGGATGCAAATAATAAAAACATTGACCGGCCGGTTTGGGAGTCGCCAAAAACATTACGCAGAAACAACGATAGCGGGGACAAAAAAGCGAAGTCCGTTTTACCTGCTCATCACGATAGCCATTAGTGTTACGGCATTTTGGGGATTCACTTACACCTATTTTGCCCCGGTCCTCGCCGGAACGTATCCTGAGGTCTCGCCGGCGATTCACATTCACGGGTGGTCCTTTTTTTTCTGGTATCTGCTATTGCCGCTCCAGGCGTTTCTGATGAAAACAGGCCGGCGGAGCATACATATGACGCTCGGCAGTGCAAGCCTGGTACTGGCCGCCGTTATGGTGTTCACCGGGGTGCTGGTTGCTTCGGTACGAATCGAGCATGCATTATCTGCTACCGAAGTCAATGAATTTGTGACGCTATGGGCCTACTTCGGCCAGCTCATAATGTACAACATGATGCTGTTCACCATCTTCTACGTTGCAGCAATTGCATGGCGCAAACAGCCGGCTGTCCATAAACGGATGATAATACTTGCCAGTGCAGGTGCGCTTCCCGCCGCCATCTTCCGGATTATTGTTGGCCTCGGAGATCTCAACTGGCTCGCTACCCCCGGATGGGTGTGGCCGGCCGCGTTCTTTCTCCCGGCGTTGTTCATCCTGGTCGCCATGGCTCACGACCGCATTGTCAAAGGATTGGTCCATCGCGCTTACATCATCGGCCTCACAATCCTGCTGGCCCTGCATGGGTTCGGATTGATTACAGCCGGCACGGCGGTTGGGGGGGCCATCTCGCGATTCATGGCTCTGTTCGCAAAAGCATTCGGGTTCCTTTATTAAAAACTATGACATGATGAAAACTCAACCAGTTCACTTATATCCTCTTTCGACAGAATTTTTATGACAGAACATATTAAAACTTCGTGAACCTTCGGGTCTTGGTGCCTTCGTGGTGAAAACGGAGCCTTAAATTTGTCCAAGCCCTTTATGGGTGGCCACGAAGCCACGAGGACACGAAGGTTCACGAAGTGATATCTTAGAATCAAAAAACCTTCGCGACCTGCCTTATCTACATAGCCTTGTGCGAAGTAGATAACGGTTTATACTGTATAGACGAGGTTGTTGCAAAGGTAACTGCAGAGGTTCTCTTGTAGATTTAATTCTGTTCCACTACGCGACCTACAGGTGAACACAAACCCTAAATAGAGCTAAACCATAATCAATTCTAAAATACAATCTTATGAAAAATGCATTCATTCTTCTTTTGATAGCTACACTCTTCGGATGTGTGAGGGAAACCAGTCAATTTCAGCATGATTCCACTGTAGCTAATGAGCTTGATATTCAGGCTGAGTTAGATTCCATAGAGGAAACCCGGGCGGCTTTTGAGTTGGCAATTAAAGAAAAACGGTATTCCGATTTGAGTCAGTACGCAACCCCGGATTTTATCGCTGTTTCTCCGGGCAGTGAAGATTGGATGGAGTATAAAAGATTACGGGAAGAGCCCTTTGGCCAGTTCAGTTACGACAGCATACGAATGCGGCCCATAGAAACCGTCATCGTTTCTGATACGGTCGCTTATGATTTTGGAACCAGTTCCGTCTACTATACCAATGAAGATGGTGAACCGGTCGAACTGGAAGATACCTTTCTGGTGATCCTTAAGAAGGATAAAAATGGAAAATGGAGGATACACCGGGAAGTCGCATCTGCGGTAGTTGAATGAGAAACAACAACTAATTAATGCTTAAAAGGAGGTTAGTATGGGTATTGTTCAAAATTGGGATTATATGCCACTTGCTATGGAAGAGGATCCGGACGACTATCGTCCCGATTCAAAGCTTGCCATCATTATTGATCCTTCGAATTCTGAGGATCATTATGTCAGGGAACTCACCGTATTCAAAGAGAAGATCGCACCCGGAGATAAAATTCCACTGCACCAGCATACCATTGCTGAGGTCTTGTTTGTTGATGAAGGAGAGATTGAGGTCAGGCTGGGAGATGAACGGAATAAGGTTACATCGGGAGCAATTGTATTTGTTCCGGCTAAGACGCCACATGGATTTAAAAATATAGGTGATAGGGTTGCACGAATACATGCCGTATTCCCTGCCGGCGAGATATCCATTCGATATCTTGAGAGAAATCCGGCTCCGGGAACAGAGGGTAACAATCCGCAAGCCCCTATTGCTTTTGATATACGTGAGCTTATAGAAGGTAATCCTGAAGAAGCTGTGCGTGCAATAAGCAAGAATGATTTCGAATAGGAGAATTATATCGGATCAAGTCGGTGAAGCGTTCATCCCACAACGTATTAAACCTTCGTGAACCTTCGAGCCCTCGTGACTTCGTGGCAATTCATAATGGACATGGGCAAATTTCAGGCTTCGTTTTTTACCACGAAGCCGCGAAGTCCCGAAGGAGCACGAAGTGATAACTAAAACTGAATAAGCCTTTCATTGAATAAACAAAACCAATAGCACAATGAAAACCTTACTCTTATTCATTCTGATCGTTTTCCTGAGTGTGGACCTTCAGGCGCAATCAGATACAGCTTCAACGACAAGTCAGATCGAGATCAACAAACAGATCGTTAATGGGTTTTACCAGGATCTCTGGTTTACAAACAATACCGATAACTACGCCGAATATGTAGCTGATGAGTACATCGTACACGATATCGGTGACCGGAAAAATGCCATTGAACCGGCCATTGTTCAAAAGCATATCGCCGATCGTTTCTGGAAACATACCACCAACTGGAGTACGAGCGTCGATTTTCAAATCGCCGAGGATGACCTGGTTGCCACACGTTGGAGGATGACTGCAGAGCCGAATACGCTATTGGGAAGGATTCTGATCGGGAAAAATAATGAATTGCCGATTATCAATGTCATGAGAATCGAGGAGGGGAAGATTGTCGAATTCTGGAATCACCGGCACGATATTGATGCGCGATTGTCAAGACTGCCACTCATTTTGCGGGGGCTTGCCTTAGGGCTGGTCATTGCACTGATCCCCACAATCATTGTATTCAGGCAAAGGCGGACTTTAAAAAGCCTGAGAGAAAAAACAGAGGTGACATCTGATGATTGAAATTTATTATAAACACAAAATAAATATGAAACCTAATCACCTTAATCCTAAAAACTTCGTGAACCCTCGTGATTTTGTGGCCATCCATAAAGGGCATGGGCAAATTTCAGTTTTTCACCACGAATCCGCCGGCTGGCGGACCGAAGAAACACGAAGAGAAAACAGTCAAAGGAAATGGACCCCTTCGTGAACCTTCGCGCCTTCGTGTCTTCGTGGCATCCCCCGGTTGATCCTTATAAAAGTTTCTAAATTTTAACTGTAAGGAATTCCGGTTTCAGGGTTCATACTATTATAGAGAAAGAATGAACTTCACCTGAATATTATGAACAAAGAGAACAAATATCGCCTAAAAAGAAAATCGCATTTAACCGCTGAAGAGGAAGATGTTGGCAGGGCTGTTGTAAATGCAGCTTATTATGTGCACAAAACATTAGGGCCAGGATTACTGGAAAGAGTTTATGAAGTCTGTTTTTGTCATGTATTTTCGAAAAGAGGTTACAGGGTTCAGCGTCAAATAGATATTCCCATCGTTTTTGAAGATAAAGTCTTTGATGAGGGACTTCGTTTGGATGTGATGGTTAATGATTTGTTAGTCTGTGAACTTAAGGCACTGGAACAAGTGCATCCGGTTTGGCAGGCACAGTTACTCAGTCATATGAAATTGACTGAAAAACGACTTGGCTATCTGATCAATTTCAACGTACCACTCATTAAAGATGGAATTCAAAGAATGGTCCTTTAACGAGTTACCAGCAAGATTTTTTTCACCACGAAGGCGCGAGGACACGAAGAAACACGAAGTGATAACTAAAACCAAAAAAACCTTCGTGAAACCTTCGTGCCCTCGTGGCTATCCCTGACGTGATATGGGTTCAGGCCCCGGTTTTTTACCACGTCCCAAAGGGATCTGCCAGCCGACTTTAAACGTAAATTATGAAATTAACGG
>JBHJOO010000297.1:0-2268 GCA_050329675.1 Balneolaceae bacterium | reverse complement strand
AAGCCTGGAGGCGGCTTCATCGATCAGGTCTATTGCTTTATCCGGCAAAAAGCGATCGGAAATATAACGGTGAGAAAGTTCAGCCGCCGCAACGATAGCCGCATCTGTAATTCGAACACCATGATGTACCTCATACCGCTCCTGCAGGCCCCGTAAAATGGAAACTGTATCTTCTATATTTGGTTCGCCAACAAAAACAGTTTGCAAACGGCGTTCCAGCGCTTTGTCTTTTTCTATGTATTTCCGGTATTCTGTTAGAGTGGTTGCGCCAATCGCATGAAGTTCTCCACGAGCCAATGATGGTTTCAAAATATTTGCCGCATCCATCGATCCCTCTGTGGCACCTGCACCTACCAGTGTATGAATCTCATCAATGAAGAGAATAATTTCCCCATCTGAATCGATTACTTCTTTCACTACAGCCTTGAGCCGTTCTTCAAATTCACCGCGAAATTTGGTGCCTGCAACAAGTGCTCCCATATCAAGAGCAACAATTCGTTTTGATTTCAGACCCTCCGGAACATCACCGCTTACAATGCGAAGTGCCATACCTTCGGCAATCGCCGTTTTGCCCACACCCGGTTCACCAATCAAGACCGGGTTATTTTTCGTCCTTCTCGACAAAATTTGCATGACACGGCGTATTTCCTGATCACGGCCAATAACAGGATCAAGTTTGTTTTTTTCAGCCAGCTCATTCAGGTCTCTTGCATATTTTTTAAGTGCATTGTACCGGCTTTCGGCATTTGGGTCATCCACTTTCTGGCTTCCCCTCACATCCTTCAATACCTGAAGGATTTTTTCTTTTGTTACTCCCCGGTCTTTCAACAGTTTACCCGTTTCATTTTTTGAAATGGTTATTCCTGTTAATATATGTTCGGAGCTAATATATTCATCGTCAAGTTCCGAAGCCTGCTTCTGTGCAAGATCAAAAACCTCTTTAAGCGCATTTGAAAGATATTGCCCTGAAACAGAGGCACCTTTAACAACCGGAAGGGATTTAATTTGATGATCGATCTCTTCTCTTAACTGGCCCGTATGAACACTCAATTTATTTAAAATCGTGATTACAACATTATCCGTATCACTTAATAAAGCTTTAAGTACGTGAGCCGGTTCTACTGCCTGATGATTTTCATTTTGAGCCAGTTCCAGCGCCGCCTGAACAGCTTCCTGTGCTTTTAATGTAAATTTATTTAAATTCATAATATTCGGTTCGATATCTGTTAATTTCTCCTTTCTTCTACTTGCATAATTGCCAATTTCGTACCGGAATATAAATTGTGTCTGGCTGTCAGCTATTATATTCTGTTATATGACGTTTTTTCTTTACTTTAATAAACTTATAACCCTTTGTCATTACCAAATCTTTTTTTTCAACAAGTCTGACAGCTTTAAAAAAAATCTGTCAGATTGTTTCTAAAAAAAGAGTTGATTACGATACCTGAAAAATTTTATCTTTCAGCTCTTTCGCGGGAATAGCTCAGTGGTAGAGCACCACCTTGCCAAGGTGGGGGTCGCGGGTTCGAATCCCGTTTCCCGCTCTCTAATAAAGCCTTGAAATTCAGTTGGTTACTGGATTTCAAGGCTTTTTATTTTGCAGATATTAACGTGGAAAATCGCACACGATACTACAAATGTTCAGAGGAATGAGATGTAATCCCACTTTTCAGGGAGTTAAGCGGTAGATCAATTTCCGCAAACCGGTATTTTTTTCTGCTATATTGGGTTATCAGGGTGTCCCCTTTCTTCTGGTATGCTGGTAAATAGAAAGCAGAGTCATGTCAGTTCCTGAACGTACGCATTCTTCCTGAATTCGACATTTTCGTATGTTCGAATTTTATTGATCAATAAAAACAATGGGTTAGGCAGCCTGTAATTGTAAATTTGGATGATCCGGTGTTGAACTCAGAAGTACTCTGTGTAACACTGTGCAGAAATCTGTGCTACTCTGTGGTTCAAAACCGGGAAAATCCATCGATCGACTAAAGGCTGTAAATTAACGAAACACCAGGATATTTCATTACCCACATGGTTTCCTGTAAGACCTATTTTTCTCATTGATCTGTTTTGAAGCTTTTGTCTTGACGGATCAGGAAAACGTTTTCTTCAAATCAGCCAATAGTGCCTGATAAATCGGGTCGCAAAATTCACGAACACCACCGCCACTCGATTCCCATGAAGACTCCCACGATACATACGTTGCATTTGAATCTGTAACAGGCAATACCTGTACCCTTCCTGTATACCCGGTAACATTATCTTTTG
>JBHJOO010000108.1:0-2061 GCA_050329675.1 Balneolaceae bacterium | reverse complement strand
TGAGAAGCCTGTCCCGCCGAACGGAGTGAGGGGAACGCGCAGTGTCGGGAAATCCCTCCCTCTCCGCAACCTGTTCATACAAAACCATCTGGAAATCCACCCCCGGAAATAGATTGCTTCAAGAGGAGGGATGAGAAGCCTGTCCCGCCGAACGGAGTGAGGGGAACGCGCAGCATCGGGAAATCCCTCCCTCTCCGCAACCTGTTCATACTTAAACATTCTTATTTTAAAATTATAACAATCAAATTATATTTCATGGCTAAATTCAAATAATAGAATTTTTTAATTAAGGGAATCAAATGTGAAATCTTGTAACAGAGTCATATTTTTTTGGAAACAATAATTGTTTTCGAAATAATGACATCAGCAATTAAAGGACTGAATTATGAAAATATTTAAATACACAATAAAAGGAACGGTTAAATTTATTACCAGCATCTTACTTTTTCTATTTGGTATAGGGAATTTAATAGATCTTAATGCTCAAAACAGAGATGATTTCAGCAGAGTCAGTATAATTTTAAACGGAGGTGCAACAGTTGGAAATGTAAATGATGGTTTCAAACTTTTTAGAAGCAGTCTGAATGTTGAAAACAAAACCAATCCGGTTTTTGGAGCTGGTATTCAATACGCGGTTACTCCATTATGGTCGATCGAGGGTGGATACAGATATACAGAAGCCAATGCTTTAAACAATTCCTTTGAAACCCAGGTTAATACCATCTATTTAAAAAATATTTTAAATTTAAATCATTTGTTAAAATTAAACAGGATAAACAGCTTTATCAATCCATACCTGACAGCTGGTGCAGGAGTTGATTTCTTTAAGTTCGAATCGACTCAAGAGAATTTTAGTGGTACAGAGGCCAGTTTTAATGCCGGGGCCGGTCTTGCATTTAATGTTACAAACAGATTCGATTTATTCACTCAGTACGAATATCAATTCTCAGCTAATAATCTTGATAATAAAACAGGTGGCTTTGGGGCCGATATTCTGGGTATGGTTACGGGTGGAGTGAGAATTAATTTGGGGGGTAAAGAAAAGAAACATTTTTCATGGAGCCCGCCTCCAGTTGAATTGGCTAAAGAAGAGTATAATAATTTAGTTGCTGATAGAAACCGTCTCAATGCAGTTGAATCTGACTTTGAAAGAATGGAACGGATGCTTGCTAAAAAAGAAACAGAGCTTCAACAAACACAGGAATTATCAGAAGCCCAAATCAGGGATTTAAATCAGCAAGTTGATAGTCTGAAATCAAGAATTTTTGTTCTTGAATCAGAGCAATCAGATGCTGAAAAACAATTTAAACAATTATTAACTAATCTTGAAGAACAAGAAACAAATGGAATTCCGGCGGGGCATTATGTCCAGGTATTTGCTGCAAATAAATTGGAAAATGCATCAAAGGTTCGGCAAGATGTGGTTTTCGTATTAGAAGATATGGAATCCAATTCTTCAGAAATGGTTTTTATAACGAGCAGAAGAGGTTTTTACGAAGTACTGATTGGTGAATTTGATACGGTAGCTGAAACTGCTGGGATAGTTCAATTAATGAAGAATAGATACGATGATGCCTTTGTCAAAACCATTCCAAGGCCAGCTCATCTTAAGGAATTATATAAGGATCTGAAAAGGGTAAAATTAAGTCCGGAGGAATTGATAACGTTAATTTTTTCCGGGATGGAGTAGGGTAGCGTCAATCATAATGTGACGGGTAATTTCATTTTTTATTCACACGGGTGTTAACCCGCATTTCTCACCAAGAAATTTAGGTGTAGGAAATGCGGGTTAATGATTTTTTGCCTTGTCTTTCGTACCCGTACATCATAGTTTACAGGCAAATGAGGCCTTTTTATAAGTTTTTGCGGAACTTGAGATAGCTATTATCTGCAGGATAGCCCAAGCAGAAAATACCAAATAGTGAGAGCTGCAAGCCGGGATGTACGTGAATCGATATCATATAATGGATTTACTTCACACAAATCGAAAGAGGTTACTCCCGGTTGTCTTCCAAATTCGAATGCAAGATCCAGCCATAGGTGTTTACTGAGGCCGGAGGC
>JBHJOO010000404.1:0-2514 GCA_050329675.1 Balneolaceae bacterium | reverse complement strand
CCGGAAAGTTATCCAGGATGGAACGTGATGAAGAGACCGGTGCAGATGCCGATTTTCCTCTAAGGCAAAATGGCACCTATTTTTCTGGCGGAGCAGGCCTTTCAGGCACCGCGTCCGATTACCTGCGATTTATGAACGCGATCCTGAACAAGGGTTCACTTGGTGAAGCCGGGATAGTGAACATGGAGATGGCTGAGTACTTTTATGAAAATCAAATCGGTGACCTGCGCGTGGGCCGGGATGGTTTTTCATACGGATTTATGATTACTTTACCAGACGGCCTGCTCGATTTTGGAAGAGTTCCCGGAAGGCTGTCGTGGGGTGGATTGTTTCAAACCTCCTTCTGGATAGACCCGCAGCGTGATTTAACGGTTGTACTTTTGACACAGGTATTCCCATCGGCACATCAGGATGAACTTTACCAGGCATTTGAAAGAAAGGTTAATACGGCGTTACAATCTGTAGACTCAGAACTCCTGACTCCGATTAACTAAAATAAGTAGTTGTTTGGATTGTCTTGTAAAGTAGAAGGCCGTTTTTGTTAGTTGTCAGTGGTTAGTGGTCAGTTGTGATTGTCAAAAACAACGACACACTATGGCGGCGTGCCATAATATTACGTGCTGCAAGGGATTGGATACGCCGCCCACTGTATAAAACAAATTTTGTCATTCCAACCGGATCCCGACGGTTATAAATTAACCAGGAGCTTGATCTAACCACCGTCGGGAGGAGTGGAGGAATCTCATGCTATTATACAACAGGTATTATTTACCACCTGTCAGTTATCGGTTTGATTATGTCTCGTAAAATCAATTTGATTTCAACCCGCGGTTCTCATCTCCCCCTTATCACACTTTCAATCTCCTTAATCTCTTTTGGAACATCCGTCATATTTTCAAATCCGGTCTCATTGATTATAAGATTGTCTTCAATTCTGATGCCACCGAAACCAAAAAACTTTTCGAGTTTGTCCCGGTTTAAAAATTGCTTTTTGGTATCATCTTCAAGTGCCGGTTTTAAGAGTGAAGGAATAAAATAGAGGCCCGGTTCGATGGTAATTACCATACCCGGCAACAGTTCCCTGCGAACCCGCAGAAAGCGGATACCGGGCCGGTCGATCCGTTCCACACCTTTGGGATAACCGCCGACATCATGCGTATCAAGGCCAAGAAAGTGCCCAAGCCCGTGTGGGAAAAAGAGGGCAAACATATTGTTCTCCATCAGGTCATCAACTGTCCCATTCAAGAATCCCAGCTCTTTCAGTCCGCCCATGATGATTCGTGCCGCAGCCATGTGCAGGTCTTCCATTTTAATACCGGGCTTAATGGCTTCAATAACCTTTATTTGAGATTCCAGAACGATTTGATAAATGGCGGCCTGATCTCCGGTGAATTTTCCATTAGCGGGGTAGGTTCGTGTAAAATCGGAAGCATAGCCGTTGAGTTCGTAACCGGCATCAATCAGGTACAGGTCGCCATCCCGTATCTGACGGTTGTTATCTACATAATGCAAAATAGCTGAATTCGGCCCGCTTGCATGAATTCCGTTGTAGGCATCCTGCATCAAACCATTCCGTATCTGATGATAGTCGAATATCGCTTTCATTTCATATTCGAACATGCCAGGCCGGATGGCTTTCATTGCTTCAAGGTGTGCCATATTGTTTATCCGGGATTCCTCACGCATCTGGTTCAGTTCCCAATCCGTTTTAATACAACGGCAGTAGGTTATGGCATCAGAAAGTGATTCTGTATCCGATTGAAATCGCCTGTCAAGGTCTTCAAGAAATTCGGCTTGCTCATCATTGAGACAATAAATTGTGTCCGGCTTAAGGTCCCCGAAAACCTTAAGGAGGTCACTTTCATAGTGAAGATAATCGGGATGATACAGTTCGCTGATTTCTTCCTTTGTTTTTATACGGCCATGCCATACGGCAAATTGTTCATCACGCTTTGGTGCAAATAGATGGTAATTCTGATTTTCCAGGTCCAGTATCAGGTGATAATCGGGTTCATTAACCCCGGTCAGATATAAAAAATTACTCTCCTGCCGGAACGGAAATTCGTAATCCGTTTCGTAGCGGTACATCAGCTCCGCCCCCCGAATATATACTATGGCATTCTGTTTGTCTTCAAAAAGGGAAAATAATTTATCACGATGAAGTTTAGCAGGCATGTTTTGAACTTATTTAAAAATTAATAATTGAAGCTAATCTTAATGTAACAGCTTTGTGAAAATAATTATAGTACAATTAACACATCTGTACAAAACGATTTATCCGATGAGTCGGATTACGGATGTAGATACCCGACCATTTAATAGAACAGCTGCGGTAAGAAAGTTATCCCGGACACATGATTTTGCCCCAAAATCCGGTCAACACTATTTTCACGGTGACAGTATAAAAGTCCCCTCTTGAGATGGGATTTAGGGGTGTGTCCCATTACGTTGAACTGGGCCAGATCCGGTTTCCTGTTTCACGCCCTCATCGAACACACCCCGTCCCGACAAGAG
>JBHJOO010000306.1:0-8506 GCA_050329675.1 Balneolaceae bacterium | reverse complement strand
AGGATCAAACTCTCCATTGTATATTGTACCTATACTCTGTGAATCTTCCAGGCCCGTTCTGCGATCTGCTTGTGTCTTTTATACTGTCTTCAATCTGTGAAAGAACGTCACATTTCATTTTTGTGACAGATCAGAAAGATAATATCTTTCAAATCGAATACCAAATTTAATAATATTTTCAGATGAATTCACTTCAAGAATAAACAAATATGATTCATGAAATTTTTCTTCACCTAAATTTTATGAAAAGAAAACAGATGGATTAAAACGATCAAAATTTAATCAGATTCTTTTATTTACTGCTTTCTTGATCCGAATTGTCATCTTGTTCAGCAGAATCCGCATCACTTTTTTCAGACTTTACTTCAGATGACTCTTCTTTCGTCTCTTGTTTAGTCTCTTTTTTATTCTTTGCTTCAGCTGAATCCTCTTTTTCTACATCCGTTTGAAGCTCATTGGTGGCAGTCTCAGGATCTTTTTTCTTTTCTTTCTTTTTAGCTTCAACTGTCTCAGAAACAGGCTTATCAGCAGTTGTTGTTTTTTTCGTCTTACCTGCTCTTCTGGTTTTTTTCTTCCCTCCCTTGCTTGTATCGGGTTTTACATCATTATAATCCACCAATTCAATAATTGCCATGTGTGCACTGTCGCCGGATCGATAACCGATTTTAATTAAACGTGTGTATCCGCCCGGACGGTCTTCTGTTTTAGGCCCAATTTCATTGAACAACAAGCTAACAGCCTCTTTATTTTGTAATGATGAGAATACCTGTCGTCTGTTATGAGAATTATCTGTTTTCGCTTTTGTTATCAATGGCTCAATAAAAGATCTCAATGCTTTTGCTTTTGCGAGAGTGGTTTGAATTCTTTTTTCCTTTATCAATGCTATCGATAACGCCTGAAACGTTGCCTTTCTGTGAGCAGTTTTTCGGCCTAATGTAAAACCTTTTTTTAAATGCCTCATTTGAAATTCCTACTTATTTATCAAGATATTTAGATACATCCATACCAAACTGAAGGTTTTTTTCATCTATTACTTCCTGCAGTTCAGTTAATGATTTTTTCCCAAAATTTCTGAATTTTAAAAGATCCTGTTCATCCCGGGATACAAGTTCGGCAATCGTATTTATATTTGCTGACTTTAAACAGTTATAAGCCCGTACACTTAAATTCAGATCTTCAATACTGGTTTTAAGCAGATTTCCAATCCTCTGTTTTTCAGCATCAACCTCTTCCTCTTCATGGGTAAATGGCTCTTCTATTTTTTCTGTAATGAACTTCTCTATATGTTCTTTTAATATTTTACCGGCTATGGTAAGCGCCTCTTTTGCATTAATAGAACCATCGGTGTTTACATTTAATGTTAATTTTTCGTAGTCGGTACGTTGTCCAACACGAACATTATCAACCTCAAACTGGACTTGTTTGATAGGTGTGAACACAGCATCAATAGGCATCAGATTTAAATCATCTTCAAATTCATCTGCCATTTCTTCTGCTGGTACATATCCTCTTCCTCTGCCAATTCTCAATTCCATTTCAATCTGAGCATCTTCCGAAAGAGTTGCAATCATCAACTCAGGATTTAATACCTCATAATCCGCAGTTGCTTCACTGATATCTTCAGCAGTTAGTTTGCCAAATCCCTTTTTTGAAAGGTGGATCACACCACCACTTTGTTCAACCTGTTTGAATCGAACCTGTTTAAGGTTAAGTATTATTTCGTAAACATCTTCTTTTACACCTTCAATGCTCGAGTACTCATGATCGACTCCATTAATCTTAACTGCTGTAATAGCAATTCCTGGCAGTGACGATAGTAATACTCGCCTGAACGAGTTGCCAATGGTAACTCCGAATCCTCTTTCAAGTGGTTGTAAAACAAAAGTTCCGAAATTATCTGATGATTCAGATACTTCTAAACTTTCCGGCATTTGTAAACTGTAGCTATTCATAGCTTTATATTTAAAATTTAAAAATTATTTGGAGTAAAGCTCAATAATCAACTGAACATTGATGTTTTCAGGAATGTCCTCAAATTCAGGTACATGCAGAAACTTGCCTGTTCTTGTTTTTTTATCGATTTCGAGCCAATTGTATTTGTTTCTGGAAGATGAATCCAAAGAGCTTTCTACTACTTCGAGATTTCTGGATTTTGGCCGTAAACTAATAATATCTCCTGCTTTTACTTCAAAGGAAGGAATGTTTACAATCATATCGTTCACAACAATATGTCTGTGTGATACCAGCTGTCTGGCTTGTCTTCTGGTTCGTGCAATTCCCAGTCTGTATACAACATTATCCAGTCTTGATTCAAGCAATTGAAGAAATATTGCTCCGGTTACACCCTCCTTTGAATTTGCTTTTTCGTATAAATTTCTGAACTGTTTTTCCAACAACCCATAGGTATATTTAGCCTTTTGTTTTTCCTCCAACTGAATAGCGTATTCAGATTTTCTTGAAAAACGGCTGCGGCCATGTTCACCCGGGCCATAGGGTTTCCTTTCAAGAGCTTTGCTGGGGCCAAAGATGTGTTCCCTGAACCTGCGTGCTTTTTTTTGTTTTGGACCTCTGTATCTTGCCATATTATCTTACTTAACCTATTATTCTTTTATACTCTTCTTCGTTTTGGCGGTCTGCAGCCATTGTGTGGAATTGGGGTTCTGTCTTTAATTGAAGTAACTTCCAGCCCGCTTGTTGCCAAAGCACGTATTGCAGCTTCCCTGCCTGAGCCAGGACCTTTTACAAACACTTCAACTCTGCGAAGACCCATTTCATGCGCAGCTTTGGCTGCCGTTTCGGCACTCAGCTGGGCTGCATACGGAGTGTTTTTTCTGGAGCCTTTAAATCCTTCTTTCCCCGCTGATGACCATGACAGAACATTACCATCTGCATCCGTTACCGTAACCAGCACATTATTAAAGGTCGCTTTGATAAAAGCCATTCCATTGGGATCAGAAACCTGCTTTTTCCTTTTTTTCTTTGCCCCTTTTGCTGCTGAAGATTTTTGTTGTCTTTTTGCCATAATTATATAATCAAATTTATTTCTTGGCTACAGTTTTCTTTCCTGCCACTGTTCTGCGTTTTCCTTTTCTTGTTCTTGCGTTTGTCTGAGTCCGTTGTCCGCGTACCGGCAAGCCTTTTCTGTGCCTAATTCCCCGGTAACTACCGGTTTCAATTAACCGTCGTATATTTCCATTTACTTCGGTTCGAAGTGCTCCTTCAACCTTCAATTCATTATCAATAATTTGCCTCAGACTACTAACCTCTTCTTCAGTCCAGTCTTCTACTTTCGTATTAAAATCAATACCAGATTTAGTTAGTATTTGCTGAGCCGTTGTTTTGCCAATTCCATAAATATAGGTAAGGGCAATTTCGCCTCTTTTTTGTTTTGGTAAATCTATACCTGCAATTCTTGCCATATTAGGATTATTCTAAATATTAACCTTGTCTTTGCTTATGACGAGGATTCTTCTTATTAATGACGTATACTCTTCCCTTGCGGCGGACAATTTTATCATCCGAACTTCGCTTTTTTACTGATGATCTTGTTTTCATAATAGTGCCTCAAATTTATTTATATCTATAAGTTATTCGCCCCTTCGTAAGATCGTATGGTGACATTTCAACCTGAACCCGGTCACCGGGCAGAATTTTTATATAGTACATTCTCATCTTACCGGAAACATGGGCTAAAATTTCATGACCATTATCTAATTCTACACGAAACTGAGCATTCGGTAATGCTTCTAAAATTTTACCATCTTGTTTAATTGGCTCTTGTTTAGCCATAACTGATATCTATAATCTCATTTTTTGTTATCTCAGTAATATAATCAAAAGTACTCAGAATTTCAGCCTCACCTTCACGAATTACTATATCGTGTTCAAAATGAGCAGATTTTTTCCGGTCTTTTGTAACAATAGTCCAGCCATCAATAAGTGTTTCAACACTTTTATCTCCTTCAGTAACCATTGGTTCCACAGCAAGGGTCATTCCGGAACGAAGCCTTTCTCCCTTTCCTGGTTTACCAAAATTAGGTACAGAAGGATCTTCATGCATGCTTTTTCCTATACCATGCCCAACCAGTTCACGAACAATACCAAAACCTCTTTCTTCGCAGTAATTTTGAATTGCAGAACCCACGTCACCGATTCTGTTGCCATGTATTGCCTTATCAATACCAATATATAGCGATTCAAGTGTTGTTTTTAAAAGTTTTACCGTTTTTTCATCACATTCTCCTACCATGAATGTATAAGCATGATCACCGAAATAACCATCCTTTTCCACCCCGCAGTCTACAGAAACTATATCACCTTCATTCAATACTCTTGTGCCGGGTATTCCGTGAACAACTTCTTCATTAACAGAAACACAAAGAGTTGCAGGAAACGGATTTTTTTTGCTGCCATAACCTTTAAAGGCCGGTCTCGCATTCATTTTTTTAATATACTCTTCAGCTACTTTGTCTAAAAAACCGGTTTCCACACCCGGTTCAATATATTTTGCTACTTCTGCAAGCGTACGGGATACTATCTGAGCAGCATTCCGTAATCTTTTAATTTCCTGTTCACTTTTCAGATAAATCATTTATGCCCTGCGACGACCTTTAATCTTACCTGATTTCATAAAACCATCATAATGGCGCATCATAAGATGGCTTTCAATTTGCTGTAATGTATCGAGCGCAACACCAACGATAATCAACAAACTCGTACCACCGTAAAAAAGGGCAAAGCCTGGAGTTACTCCCATCCTGGCTATAATTGCAGGCATAATTGCTACAAAAGATAAAAATATAGACCCGGGTAACGTAATTTTTGTCAGTATGTTATCAATGAACTCTACTGTCTGTTTACCGGGCCTCACTCCGGGTATAAATCCACCCTGCCGTTTCATTGTATCAGCCATCTCTTTTGGATTAATCGCAATAGCCGTATAGAAAAACGTAAAGAAAATACAGATAAAAAAGAATACAATAGAATACGTAACACCGGTAAAGTCTGCTGACCATGCAGTAAGAAACTGAACAGTTTCACTTTCCGGGAAAAAGGTTCCGATCGTGCTCGGTATAAACATAATAGATTGAGCAAAAATAATCGGCATTACCCCTGCAGCATTTACCCTGAGCGGCAGATATTGTGTTGTCCCACCGTAAACTTTTCGCCCGACAACACGTTTTGCATATTGAACCGGAATTTTTCTGGTTCCTTGAGTAAGCAAAACACATGAAGCTATAACCAGAATCAGACCGGCAAGCTCTATTATAATGATAATCGCATTAGCCGTTGTTGTGACCTCATTCATGAAATTGGTTGGCAATGCGGCTATAATACCTATCATAATTAACAGAGATATACCATTCCCGATACCTCTGTCGGTTATACGCTCACCCAGCCACATTACAAAAGTAGTCCCTGCAGTCAAAACTATAATAGAAGTTAAAATAAATGCTGTATTACTAACTACAATAGCATTTGGTGATGTTGCCATCAAATTGATTGCAAAGCCTATGGATTGAACAGATGTAATGCCTACTGTACCATATCTTGTTAAACGATTAATTTTACGCCGGCCTTCTTCACCCTCTCTTTGTAATTTCTGAAAATAGGGAACTGCTGCGCCCATTAACTGAATAATAATGGCAGCTGTTATATAAGGCATGATACCAAGTGCAAAAACACCGGCACGGGTAAAAGCACCTCCAACAAATAAATCAAACAGCCCAAGTAAACTTGATGCATCACCGGCCTGTTGAGTTAGCTGTGAAGCATCAACTCCTGGCATGGTTACATAACTGCCAATTCGATAAACCATCAGAACGCCTACTACGTAGAGTATACGATCTCTCAGATCTTCGATCTTAAAAATGTTTCGAAAGTTTTCTATTAAACTCATGTATTATTATTCAGATATACAGATTTAAGATACAATAGTTACAGTTCCGCCTGCTTTTTCAATTTTTTCTTTTGCCGATTCACTACACTTGTGAACTTCAATCTCAATACTTTTTTCAATATCGCCTGTGGCTAAAAGTTTAACCAACTGATTTTTTTTCAAAAGATTCGAATCAACCAAATCCTGTATTGTAATTTTATCAGAAAGTTTTTCAGCCTCAATAAATTCAGTAAGTTTCGAAATGTTGAGAGCCTGATATTCAGTTCTGAACCGGTTTTTAAAACCGAATTTCGGAATTCTTCTTTGTAAAGGCATTTGGCCTCCTTCAAACCAGGGGCGTCTTTTACTGCCGCTGCGGGAATTTTGCCCATTATGACCACGGCCTGATTGCTCTCCCATACCAGATCCCTGTCCTCGTCCAACCCGTTTTCTGTTTTTTTTATTATTAGCAGGGGCTTTCAAATTGTGTAATTTCATAATAGTGGTTCTCTTTTATCTAAAATTATCCTTCAAATACTTTTTTTACACTAATTCCACGTCTTTGAGCTACTTCAACAGGATCCGATAAATTTTTCAGGGCTTCATAGGCAGCTTTAACCATATTGTGCGGATTTGCCGATCCAAGAGATTTGGATAAAATATTATGAATACCTGCAACATCGAGCAGCGATTTAACAGCACCACCGGCTATAACACCTGTACCTTGTGATGCAGGTCTCAACAAAACCTTTCCGGCACCTGCTTTGCCAACCACAGGGTGATGAATACTTCCCGACTTTGTAATCGGAATTCTTATGAGATTTTTCTTTGCATTATCAAAGCCTTTTTGAATAGCATCAGCGACCTCATTTGCCTTCCCAAGGCCATGGCCAGCAATCCCTTCGCCATTCCCAACTACAACAATAGCGTTAAAGCTAAATCTGCGACCACCTTTTACAACTTTTGAAACCCTGTTTATATGAACAAGTTTTTCTTCAAGATTTAAATTTGATGCTGGTATATTATGTTTTCTTCTGATTTTTGGCATAATAATATAAATTTATAAGTCTAATCCACCTTCACGGGCACCGTCTGCGGCCGCTTTAACAATTCCATGATATTTATATCCGCTTCTGTCAAAAACTACACGTTTGATATTTTGATCAAGAGCCTGCTTTGCAAGATCTTCACCAATAATTTTTGCACTTTCCATAGATGATTTATCTTTTATTTTTTTTTGCAAATCTTTGTTTTTTGTAGACGAAGCTATAATAGTAACACCTTCAATATCATTAATTAATTGAAGGTAAATATTTTTATTACTCTTAAAGATCGACAATCTGGGGCGTTCCGCTGTTCCTTTAATTGTAGAACGGATACGCCTTCGGATCTTATCTCTTCGTTCTTTTTTAAATTTATTCTTTTCCATTACCAAATAGTGATTTAAAGTTATTTAGCAGCTGATTTACCGGCTTTTCTACGAATTTTTTCATCCAGGTAACGTACCCCTTTACCTTTGTATGG
The DNA here is from genome assembly GCA_050329675.1 of Balneolaceae bacterium. Classification (GTDB taxonomy): domain Bacteria; phylum Bacteroidota; class Rhodothermia; order Balneolales; family Balneolaceae; genus CAYVBJ01. The sequence continues at coordinate 1,104 of JBHJOO010000306.1, read as the reverse complement.
TTCAGGTTTTCTGAATGATCTGATTTTAGCTGCAACCTGGCCAACCATTTCTTTATTTATTCCTGAAATTTTAATTATCGGACTCTTTCTGCTTTTGGTATCAATTTCGATAGAGATGGCATCCGGTGGCACAAAATAGATTGGATGAGAATATCCGAGATTTAATTCCAGAACATTACCGTCAAATGAAGCCCGGTAACCTACACCAATTATTTCAAGTTGTTTTTCATAGCCGTTGGAAACACCCTCAATCATATTGCTGATTAGTACTCTGTATAAGCCATGCAAAGACCTGTTTTCTTTCGTATCCGAACTTCGTGATACTAAAATTTCATTTTCCTTTTTTTCAACCGAAATATCCGGGTGTAATTTTAAAGTATCCGTACCTTTGTCACCCTTTACTGTTATCAGATTATCACCATTGATACTAAAATCAACTTTATCTGAAACGGGTATTGGTAATTTTCCTATTCTGGACATATTCTTAAAAATCTTACATTAATAAATTGAGCAGAGTATTTCTCCGCCAACATTAAGTTTTTTTGCTTCTTTATCTGTAACAACCCCACTGGAGGTAGACAAAATCACTATACCCAAACCATTCATTGCTCTTGGTATATCAACAGAGCTGCAATACTTTCTTAAACCGGGTTTTGAAATACGATCGATTTTTTTAATTACCGGATGGCCATAAGAATCATACTTTAAAAACAGGCGAAGCACTCCCTGTTTGCCATCATCAATATTTATGTATTTGTTAATGTATCCCTTATCAACCAAAATTTTGGTAAGAGCCCGTTTAATCTTAGAAGCAGGTATATCTACCCGTCGATGTCCTGCGCGCTGCGCATTACGTATTCTGCTTAAATAATCAGCTATTGGATCCGTGTTCATATCATTTAATCTAAATTTTTACCAGCTTGCCTTTCGAATTCCGGGTATTTTGCCATCAAGTGCCAATTCACGAAATTTGATTCGTGATATTCCATATTTGCTAATATAACCTCGGGAACGTCCGGTTAAACTGCATCTGTTTCTGACGCGCGTCGGGCTTGCATCCCTTGGCAATTTTTGTAATGCCTCAAAATCACCGGCCTCTTTTAA
>JBHJOO010000604.1:0-4001 GCA_050329675.1 Balneolaceae bacterium | reverse complement strand
AGAACAGAACCGCCATTAAAGCCGAACCATCCGAACCAGAGGAGAAAAACTCCCACAGTGGCAAGAGGAATATTGTGTCCGGGTATGGTATTTATTTCTCCATTATCATACTTGCCTTTTCTTGCGCCGAGTATTAATACACAGGCAAGGCCTGCAAAACCACCTACGGCATGTACGAGAGTAGATCCCGCAAAGTCATAGAAACCAAGCTGATCGAGCCATCCGCCGCCCCATAACCAGCTTCCGGTAATCGGATAAGAAAAAGCAACAAGAAGAGCACCGAACATCATAAATGCAGGAAGCTTAACCCTTCCGGTAACACAGCCGGAAACAATTGTAGCTGCAGTGGCAGCAAACATGGCCTGAAAGATGAAATCACTCCAGATTGTCATTTCCTCACCATAAGCCGGGGTCAGCATTCCAACAGGATCAGATGCGTCAAAACCAATTCCAAAGCCTCCGAATCCAAAGAATCCGTTAAAATCACCGGGATACATAATCTGGAAACCGACAAAAGCATACGTGAGTATACCTGTGGCAAGAATAAATACATTTTTGTAAATAACATTTACCGAGTTTTTAGCCTGGGTAAGCCCGCTTTCGACAGATGCAAATCCCAGATGCATGATAAATACAAGAGCGGCAGCCATCAGTATCCATAAATTGTCAATTATGAATTTCGGATACAGCGGTGAAGCCTGAAACTCTTCGAGAGTTGCATACCCTTCACTTTGAGATTCTGTTTCTGTATCTGTTGTTTCAGTCGCAGCCACTACTTCCTCCGCAACCTGCAACATTACCGGTTCCCCGGTGTACGCATTTACTGCAACATAGGTAGCAAATGTTGCAAGTCCCAAAAAGAGAATGGCAGATTTCGTAATTCGATTCATAAAATATATGTTGTTTGTTATGGTTGATTGAAAACAACATAAATTTCAAAGTAAATGAGTTATTTGTCAATATTTTTTTAATAAAAATAATAAATTAACATAATTTTGTTAATATATAATGGAAAAGCGCTTTTAATTTTAATATTGGTATCTATCCGGAGAAATATGCTGGCTATTTTAGCGTATAAATTATTCTAATCACCTTGATTTTTGAGAGTAAAAACACAAAGTGCCTCAAATAGTTAGGGTAAGTTTGAAAATATCATCACTGTTCATATTCGTACACTGGCTGTAGCAATTCGAACAACTCCGGAAGTGAAACCGGCAATTAAAACAATCATTCAAAGTTTTCTTTTTTGGTATGATTGTTGGTTCTGATATATGATGAAGGAAAGGATGGTGTTTTTTGCTATCAGCTAATTGCTGATAGCAAAACCTTATTGTCTGTAAATCACATGAACAACAAGACATTCCATTAACCACAATATTTCCTGTAGAACCTTTAATTTCTTTATAATTCAAAAATATGTTCAGGAACTATATAAAAATTGCAGTCAGGAATCTTTGGAAGCATAAGGAATATACCTTTATCAATATTGCAGGACTGGCTGTTGGTATTGCCGTATGTTTTACCATTTTTCTTTGGATACAGGACGAAATAAAACATGACCGGTTTCATGAAAATTCGGATCGTATTTACCGTGCTCTTTGGGATGCAAAGGTTGGAGATAATGAATGGGTTATTCCTGTTGTTCCTGTTCCTGTTGGCACAATCTTGAAACAGGATTTTCCTGAAGTTGAAAAAGTGACCAATCTGGTGATAAACAACACCTGGATCATTCGTTCGGGTGATGAATATATACGGCAGAAAGATGTTATTTTTGCCGATCCTGAAATCTTTAATGTATTTACATTCCGGTTTCTTTCCGGTAGCCCGGAAAATGCCCTTTCGGAACCAAACAGCGTGGTTCTGAATCATGAGATAGCCCTGCGTTATTTTGGTGATCAGGATCCGGTGGGACAAACCCTGGAATTAAACAACAACACTATTCTCACAGTGACAGGTGTCGTCGAAAAATGGCCGGATCAATCACATTTTAATTTTAGTATTATTGGCCCAATATCTGACGTCGCCTGGCTGGAAAATCGCCGTGATCAATGGGGGTCAGCATCTGTTCGTACTTATTTTCTGTTACAAGATTCTTCAGTTATAGAATCCCTTCAGGAAAAGTTTGACAGGTTCACGGAAGAAAATGTAAATGCAAATTCTTTATTCTCTGCAGAGGGTAATTATAATCGATATCCCTATCAGCCATTAACGGATATTCACCTTTATTCAAGAGTACAATTCGGAATGGATGCCGGGGGTGATATTCGCTATATATACCTTTTTTCAATTGTTGGCATTTTTATACTGTTACTGGCTTGCATTAACTTTATAAATCTGACAACCGCCCGGTCGGCCAAAAGAATGAGAGAGATCGGACTTCGTAAAGTGATGGGTTCAGACAGGATACAGTTAATCAGGCAATTCCTGGCAGAATCGTTTATGTATGTACTTTTTGCGGTCTTTTTGTCAATTTTGCTGACAGAACTTGCCTTACCGGTATTTAATGATATTGCAGGCAAGCAAATGCAGCCAAATTACTTTGGCAGCCCGCTTACCGTCTCGATACTTGCCGGTATTGCACTTATTGTCGGGTTAATTGCCGGCGGGTATCCCGCATTTCATTTATCCGGTTTTATGCCGATACGTGCCCTGAAAGGCCAGATAGCCGAACATTCACCTCGGAACCGATTCCGGAACGGGCTTGTAATCACCCAGTTTGTTGTGTCGGTTACGCTAATTATTGGCACAATCGTGGTTTACAATCAGCTCAGATATATGCAGGACACAAATCTCGGATTTGACCAAACACAAGTGGTTATAATCAGAGATACGGGAGCACTTCGAGGCCGGCACGATACATTTATCCGCGAGCTTGAATCTGATCCAGCTGTTGTTACCGCATCGGCAACGCATTCCCTGCCCGGTTATAATTTTGATTCTACGCTATTCGAACCTGAGCAGCCAGCCAACTACGTACAATCTTCATTAAGCTACACGCTGGCTGATTATAATTTTGTGGATTTGCTTGGCCTCAATATTGTTCGAGGCAGAAATTTTTTACGGGAATTTCCATCAGATTCTACAGCATTCCTGATAAATGAGGCAGCAGCCAAAGCACTGGGCTGGGAAAACCCCAGTGGGAAAACCATTGGCGGAGGTGGTGCCCAAAGAGGGCCGGTTATTGGTGTAGTCGAAGATTTTCATTTTGAATCCCTCCACAGCGAAATCAAACCGCTAATAATACCGTTCCTAAACTGGACTCCGCAAATGATTGCGGTCCGGCTTGCTCCGGGACAGGTGAATCAGCAGCTTTCCGCAATTCAGGCGATCTGGAATCAATTTGTGACAAACAGGCCAATTAACATCGAATTTTTAGATCAAAATCTGCAGGCCTGGTATGAAAATGAACAAAGAATCTCACAACTCTTCCAAATATTTACAATTCTTGCCCTTTTTATAGCCTGCCTCGGTCTATTTGGGCTTGCAGCCTATACGGCCCAGGTAAGAACCAAAGAGATAGGAGTAAGAAAAGTACATGGAGCATCCGTTCCAAACCTGATAGGATTCATGTCGAAGGAATTTGCAAAACTGGTTGTAATAGCAATTGTAATTGCAGTGCCGATAAGCTGGCTGGCCATGAACAAATGGCTCGAGGGGTTTGCCTTCAGAATTGAATTATCCTGGTGGATTTTTTTGCTGGCAGCCACTTTGGCAATGATAGTGGCACTCCTGACGGTCAGTTATCAGGCAATTAAAGCAGCGTTGATGAATCCGGTAGAAAGTTTAAGAAATGAATGATCAGATAGTTGTTTGTGGTCAGTTGTCCGTTGCGGACTGGCTTAACCCCCTAAATACTGGACAGTGTTTAGGGGGTTAAGCCACAACATACCACTTGTAAATGCCTAAATATGGTTGACGTTTTTAGTTAACGTTTAACATTTTGGTCGCCGTTAACGGCGACCAAATTTTGACGCGATAATCAGGGTAGCTACCCTGATTAC
>JBHJOO010000186.1:0-6624 GCA_050329675.1 Balneolaceae bacterium | reverse complement strand
GCCTGTCGCAAAATGATACTTTTACCTGCCATGTTCGGACCCGTAATGATTAATATCTGGTGCTCGCTGTTATCCAGATAAATATCATTTGGGATAAATGGTTCACCTGCCGGCAGTGTTTTTTCGACAACCGGATGCCGGCCTTTTTTTATGTCGATTATATCACTGTTGTTCATTTCGGGTAATACATAATTATTGCGAAATGCAACCTCGGCAAAGCTTTGCAAACAATCAGCTTCGGCAATAGCCTGTGCAAGCTCCTGTATTTGATCTGCATATTCGGCCACAAACAGGCGAAGTTCCTCAAAAAGGTCTGATTCCAAAGTTTTGATTTTCTCTTCAGCAGAGAGAATTTTTTCTTCAACTTCTTTTAGTTCCGGCGTGATATAACGTTCGGAATTGACCAATGTCTGCTTACGGATAAAATGATCCGGTACCTTGTTTTTGTGAGTATTAGTCCCTTCAATGTAGTATCCAAACACTTTATTATATCCAATTTTCAGGGATGTAATGCCTGTCTCTTTTGTTAGTGAGTCCTTAATTCTTGCAATGTATTTTTTACCATTGCGGGCGATATCTCTTAACTCATCAAGATCTTTATGAAAACCATCTCTGAAAATTCCGCCATCACGGATAGATGCCGGAGGATCTTCGACAATGGCACTCTCGATTCTCTCCTGTACTTCAATCAGTAATTTAAGCCGGCTATTGATATTTTTTAAAAGGGAATTATCTTCAAAACCGGCCATTTGCATTTTAACACGTGGAATCTGTGCCAGTGAAAGATGAAGCTGCTGCAGGTCACGTGCATTTGTTCTACCGACACTAATGCGGGAAATAAGCCGTTCAAGATCTCCAATCTGCTCCAGTTCTTCACGAAGCTGTTCCCGGACAGTATGCTTCGAGAACAGGGTGTTTACAGCATCCAGCCTCTGCCGAATCGGTTTTACCTGTTTCAGCGGGCGCATGATCCATTTTCTCAGCATACGGCCTCCCATTGCTGTATTTGTGGAATCAAGTATTGAAACAAGTGTGCCCTCTGTTCCTCCTTCCTGCAAACTCGAAATGAGCTCCAGATTTCTTTTTGTGGATCCGTCCAGCGACATGTAATCACTGTTTTCATAAGCATAAAGCTTTCTGAGATGACCGAGAGATGATTTTTGAGTTTCCTGCATATAATGCAGCAATGAACCCGCAGCAATGTGTGCAATTTCAAGTTCCTCAACCCCGAAACCTTTCAAAGAATGAGTTTTAAAATGATCTGTCAGTAATTTGTATCCATAGTCGCCCTCATATACCCAATCGTCAATAAATGTGACGTTGTAATCCCTGACCTCTTCCGGCAAATTGTTTTTAAATTTCTTTTGAATCAAAATCTCCGATGGCTGAAGTGATTGCAGCAAACTGTCAAGATCGGATTTGGACACTTGGCTGAGAGCAAATTCGCCCGTTGAAATATCAGAAAATGCGACACCGGCTGTACCCCCTGCCCGGTAAACGGAGGCGATGAAATTATTACGTTTATGATCGAGCAGTTTCTCGGAAAGAGTAACACCGGGAGTTGTCACTTCGGTAACTTCCCTGTTTACTATTTTTTTCCCTGCTTTTTTTGCCTGTTCTGGGTCTTCTGTCTGCTCACAAATGGCTACCCTGTATCCTCGTTTTACCAGTTTAGGCAGGTAGCTGTCGATTGCGTGATATGGAAAGCCGGCAAGCGGAGTTTGATCACCCCCGTTATTTCGTTTAGTCAGAGTTATTCCAAGCTCCTTGCTAACCAAAACTGCATCTTCTGAAAAAGTTTCATAAAAATCCCCTACCCGAAAAAGAAGTATGGTTCCGGGATGTTTTTCCTTTATATCAAAATACTGCCGCATAAGCGGCGTCTGTTTTTTGGCACTCATCAGAGTTTTTTCTGCAGATCTGGAATGAAATAAATTTTTAAAAGTCACATTTCCTTAGCTGAAGTATAAGAAGTAGATTGTTCGTTTGACAGTTTTTTTTATGGATTTAGAAAGGTAAAATCTAAATACAGACATCAAATTCAAATCCTGTTGGCTTTAAAAATTTATGGCTTTATTTTAAATGGTTATGGTTCACGATTTCAATAAAGATAAATTTAAAAAATTCTGGCGGATCATCTGGAAGCTCTCAACAGAAAAGGATATTTTTTTTAATGCGTCAGCCATTACGTTTAACCTGTTCATCTGTGCCATACCATTTATATTAATTCTGATATCCATTCTCGGGTACATCCTTTCAATTGACGAAGCATTCCAGGAACTGGTTCGCTACGGCCGTGAACTGTTTCCGAGTTTCAGCTTTGAAACACAATCCGGTGACGTTATCGAGGGAGCTATTACCATTGAAACCATGATTCTGCCGCTTGTTGGAGCCCGGCGTGTATTTGGTATAATCGGTATCATTATTCTCTTATTTGTTGCACAGGGCCTGTTTCATACACTTAAGCATGTGATATTTGATGTATTTGAAATTGAAGACCGGCGCCATCCTTTAATTGAATTTGTTTACAACTTCTTCACATTTGGTGTTATCGGTGGTGTTTTTATCTTTTTCAGTATGGCTATCTCCCTCATTTCCCTTTTTACTCTGGGACAAATTGTCATTCCATTTACAGATGTAGTCATTCAAATGGGCTGGCTGGCTGATTTTTTAACAAATATTGTTCCCATCATTTTTACATTCTTATTGTTTTACGTCATATTCCGGTATATAAGTGAAAAAAGAATTGATCCTAAAACAGCAATCATAGCTACCGGGGTATACACTGTTTTATTTGAAGTAGCAAAATACGGAATTAGTGTATACCTCGAATATGCATTAACAGCTTACCGATATTTTTATCAGGGATATACCATTCTGATTATTATCGCTATTTGGGCATTTTATTCTGCGGCATTGTTTGTTATCTCGGCTATCATTGCAAGAGCATACCGTGATATTTTTCTATCTGAAAGTCCGGCAATTGAAAGAAATCCATATACGGCAATTTCATGATGCATAGAGAGAGAAGACCACTGCCGCGATCATTCTATGAATCAGAGGATGTCGTAACGCTCAGCCGCCAGTTAATTGGAAAAGTTCTTTGCACCTGTAAAAATGGCTGTTACACCAGTGGTATTATTACGGAAACCGAGGCATATTCCGGCAGAAACGGCCTTGCATGTCACGCGAATGACGGCCTTCGCACAGACAGAACCGAAATTATGTATGGGCCGGGCGGGTTTGCTTATGTCTATCTCTGTTATGGCATTCATCATCTCTTTAATGTTGTCGTCAATAAAAAGGAATTGGCTGATGCTATACTAATACGTGCAATAGAACCACTGGAAGGAATTGACATTATGAAGCAGCGGAGAAAGATTAAAAAAAGTTCAAAACCAATTGCTGCCGGCCCGGGGATGATGTCTCAGGCTCTGGGCATCCATAGAAATGACTATGGAGTGGATCTGACAAACGGATCCAGCCCCATCTGGATTGAGGATTGCAACTTACCTGTAATAGAATCATTAATAAATGCCTCTCCAAGAATCGGCGTAGATTATGCCGGAGAAGATGCAATGAGAAACTGGCGGTTTTACACGAAACAATTCCATTCCTTTTAATTTTACACTCTTGTTAAGCTTTAGTTAATATAAACGGAAACTTTTTGTAATGTTTAATGATTATACTGAAAACATATCACAACCTAAAAAATAAATTTAATCTTAAACAACTTATGAAGACATTTAAAAAATTATTATTGACTACTTTAGCTGTTGGTTTCATGACTCTTTCATCAGCGTTCACATTAAATAACAATTCCGACCAGATCCTGTCAAAAGCATGGCAAATTGATACGGCTCACAGCAATATCAGTTTTTCAATAACGCATTTCTTTACCCCAGTATTAGGAGCTTTCAACAACTACACTGCTGATATACGGTTTGATCCCAATGATCTTGTAAATAGCAGCATCGATGTTCAAATTGATGTGAAAAGCGTGGATACCAAGAATCAGCGAAGGGACAATCATCTACAATCCGAAGATTTCTTTAATGCAGAAAGATGGCCACATATTAAGTTTGTGAGCAATAATATTCGCAGAACAGGTGAAAATTCATTTGTTGCAACAGGCAAGTTAACGATTAAAGATGTGACCAAAGATTTTGAACTGCCTTTCAGGCTGCTCGGTGTAATGGATCACCCGATGCAGGAGAACACACAAGTAGCAGGTATTACAGCAGAAGCTAGACTGAACAGAACTGATTTTGGTGTAGGTGTTGGCGACTGGGCGGCTACTATGGTTGTAGGTGACGAGGTTTCAATTACTCTGAATCTTGAATTGACTCACAAACCATCTTAATATTTAAATCTTTTTATTTCAAAGCCGGATATGATATCATGTCCGGCTTTTTTTATTTTCTATTTTGTAATCAATTAAAATCACTCTTACATTACGGATTAATTACTATACAGGATCATACACTTAACTACTTTGTATCTCAGATATGAATAAAAAACATTTCGCGCTTGTAACCGGCTTTATCGGCCTTGCTGTTTTATCACGAATACTACCACATCCATACAATTTCACTCCGCTCGGTGCAATTGCATTATTTGGAGCAGCTTATTTTACCGATAAAAAATGGGCTATCATCATTCCATTGGTTGCAATGTGGATCAGTGATCTTTTTTTAAACAACCTGGTTTATACATCTATCTATGGTGGTTTCACTCTTTTTAACTGGGGTATGCTCTGGATTTACGGATCACTCATATTGATTGCACTGCTTGGTATGAAAGTACTGAAAAAAGTTACTGTCCCTCGTATAATCGGTGGTGCTTTATCAGCATCTGTTATCTTTTTTATAGTTTCCAACTTTGGAGTCTGGCTCACAAGCCCGATGTATCCACTTAACTTTGGTGGTTTAATCGCAAGCTATACTGCCGCCATCCCATTCTTCCACAACACGCTTGCAGGTGATCTTGTTTATTGTTCCGTATTATTTGGTGCTTATGAATATGCCAAATTCAAATATCCCTCACTGGCGGTTGCTAATTAAACAACACTGAGAAATCTGCAAAATAAGCGTAAATAAACAGAACCAGTACGACCAGTGTAATACCTGAAGGAACTGTATAACGCCAGGGAGTCATTTCAACATCTCCGGAATACTCCTGAACATAAGGCTCAGGCAGGGGTTTGAAATAAGTTATGATCCATATCAGGATAATCAGAGCCAGAAATGAAATACCCAGGAAGTGGAATTCAGTAATGTTTGCGACCCATCCACTGAATGGGTGGACAAAATAACCTGTAGCAATTACAAGGCAGCCTATAACTATAGCAAGTTTTGCAGCCAGCGGCGGCACACGCCTGCCCATTATTGCAGCTACTACCACCGCAAAAATCGGTATAAAATAGATTCCGTTCATTTGCTGCAGGTATTGGAAGATACTTTCCTGGCCAAACAACAGAGGTGCAATACACATGGAAGCAACGGCAATGACCCAGCCAAACAATTTCCCCGCCCGAACAATCTGTGCATCAGTTGCATCTTTTTTCAAAACAGCTTTATAAAGTCCATATCCATAAAGTGTTGTAGTTGCATTTAATGCGGAGTTAAATGAGCTGAGAATTGCGCCTACCATTACACCCGCAAATAATCCGGTAGGCGGGGATGGCAGAACATCCCTGACCAGAACACCATAGGCACTGTCAGCCCTGATATCGGTATCGCCATACAAATAAAATGCAATGATTCCCGGCACAACAAGATATAAAGGCCCGAGTAATTTCAACAAGCCTGTCAGCAGCACACCCTTTTGTCCTTCTGCAAGGCTGCTGGCTCCAAATGTACGCTGTATAATTTGCTGATTTGTACACCAGTAAAACAGGTTTAGCAATAATACACCTGTAAAGAGGGTAGAAAAAGGAACCGACTGTTCAGCACTGCCTATTGAATTAAATCGTTCAGGATTGGTTTCATTTAAAATTTGCCATCCCTGAAGAACCCCTTCACCACCGCTTACAGCCTGTAAACCAAACCAGCTGATTAAAAATCCGCCTATCAAAAGCCCGATACCATTAAACAAGTCTGAAACTGCGATTGAATTCAAACCTCCAAACAGTGCATAGCATGAACCGATGAGGCCCACAACCCAAACTGTCACCCAGATTACAGCGATTTCCGATTCAAGCCCGGTTAAAACTTGCAGATCGAGCATACTGGCAAGGCCGGTCGCGCCTGTATATAAAATAATTGGCAGAAGTATGGCCACGTATGCTCCGAGAAAAATCAAATTTGCAATTACCTGTGTACCGTGATCGAAACGAATGCCAAGAAATTGCGGAATGGTTGCAATACCGCTTTTGAGAAATCGGGGCAGGAAATAAAGAGCCATCAGAACCAGTGCTAAAACAGCCAATACTTCCCAGGCCATCACACTTAACCCGTCAATAAAAGCTGCCCCGTTCAATCCCACCAGCTGCTCTGTTGAAAGATTTGTTAAAAGCAATGAACCGGCAATAAACGGAAATGTGAGTGAACGGCCGGCAAGATAATATCCTGTCAACGATGTATTATCCTGTTTGCGGGCCCAGAAATAGGTGAGAATGGCAAC
>JBHJOO010000428.1:0-2268 GCA_050329675.1 Balneolaceae bacterium | reverse complement strand
GCAAAATGATCGTAACAATAAGGATGCAACGATTAACTGGCAGTTTACAACGGATGAGGCCAGGATTAAACTAAGAAGACTTTATCCGACAATTTCAACTTGACATGACACTAGTCAATATCTATCTATAAGACCATTAGCTAACTACATCTATTGCAGGCGTCATTGAATGATTGTTTTACATTGAATCTAATAAAATGGAGGCAATGTAAACCAACAAAATTCAATAGACATATTTATCAACAACCTGTAATATTTTTTAAAGGCGGAAGGTATTTTCATGAAAAAAAAGATGAAGACAACTCTATACATAATGGCCATCCCGGTTATTCTCATGGCCTGCGAAGCTCAGCAGGCTGCTGACATTGACACAATGCCAGACTACGCAGTCTCAGAGATGATTGCCAAACTACCATCTAATCTTAACTGGAGCGACCTGGGCCTTATTCCAGAAGTTCAGATCGCGATATTGAGCGGTGATCCGAGTAAGGAAGGACACTATGTTCTGCGGCTGAAGTTCCCGCCGGAGACGCGTATGCCGGCTCACTGGCATCCAAAAGTGGAATATGCCACCATTTTGTCCGGACGATTAAATCTTGGGATGGGAGTGGAGGAAAACCCCGACAGTATGAAAGTTTTCACGGCCGGCAGCTTTTTAGTGGTTCCACCGAAGATGTCGCATTATGGTCGATCACAAGACGAGGTGATTATCGAGCTGAGCGGTCCGGGACCTTATGAGGTTGTATTTGTGGACGACAATGACGACCCTCGGATAGAGTAGTTTCTTACCGGCCGGAGAGAAAAAAGATTGACAATGTCTCTGAGTCAGGTTTTATGCACTTACTGATAGGTTTTCAATTAAATTGGGCAGCGTTCTTTCCGAATACCAATTAATAAAATGACATAGCACAGTGTGTTTATTCAATATCGCTAATAATTAACCATAACAAAGGAGGACCAAGAAAATGGCTTCAACAAAAGAAGTAGTAGACCACCACCTAAAGTGTTTTGCCGAAGGCGACCTCAACGGTATACTTTCTGACTATGCAACGGACGCCGTCCTGTTTACACCAGACGGGCCACTCATTGGAACCGACGCAATGACACCGTTGTTTCAGGCCATGTTTGCGGAGTTTAGCAAAGCCGGCGCTGTGTTCAACCTGCAGCATCAATCTGTCGAGGGCAATCATGCCTATATTCTGTGGAACGCAGAGACTGCCGACAACACGTATGAGATTGGCACAGACACGTTTGTTGTGCAGAATAGCAAGATCGTTGCTCAGTCATTCGCCGGGAAGATTGTGCCCAAAGGCTGAAAATCTCGCATTCGTTCAGGAGACCGCCCAATATGTTAGGTTATGGAACGAAGCTTGCCGAGTTCCATGCCGGTGTTGGATAAACCAAAGAGGGTAAATATTCAGGTGTTATTCGATATTCAAACCCTCACATGGCGTTTAGGCAATGAAGTCGGTCCGGTTAGAGCCCTCCCTTAAAAAACGGCATTCAATTTTACATTACCGATCTGGATGCAGATGATACTGTTCATTTTGTAATACACCCGATCGGTCATCCGGAGGAAGCCCGGCTGGACCGGTATTCTTCGCCATCAATATTGATACCTCCAACCGAATGGGGACCTTGCCAAGCGGGAACAGATAACGCGCGCTATTCTTCAATCCATTGATGCTCTACCGACTCCTTAGGCTTAGACAAACAAAATAAAGTATATTTTCGGTGCATATGATCAATGGCCGTAAATAAAGAAATATCTATTGTACCATTAACTAACCAAGGGTTCAACCGAACTCCGGAAAGCTCCGGGCCTGCAATGCAAAGTGAGCCCTAAGCCGGTGCTTATCCCAAACGTTATAGGGCTTTCGCGGTAATTTAAAATGATCTAAAACCATGAATATTCTTTTCGGAATCCTTGCAGGTATCACTACTACATTTCTATTTGCCTGCGGTTTGATTGTTATCGGCAGGGCTTGGGAGAAGGTCAATGAATATTGGCATTGGTTTCCAGGAGGAATTGCAGGGCTTCTATTCCTGGCAACCTATTGTGCGGTGCTTGCTGGATTAATTGGAATGATAGGTTCAATGTTTGAAGATACTCAATTTTTTTTAAAAGGTTTGGGATTAGGGATCATGTTGGGCTGGCTTCTATACATTCCATTTGCAAAGTGGAGAAAACTCTATAAATAAATTCTCAGAATCATTCTATAACTGCTGAAATGATTGAAAAATAGAATACCAGTTTAACCACGCAAC
>JBHJOO010000117.1:0-2552 GCA_050329675.1 Balneolaceae bacterium | reverse complement strand
TGCGGCAGGCGCTTTTGGATTAGTTGTCCCTTTTATGATAGCAGAATTTTTAAAATCTGCTCAGGGATCATCTACAGTGGCTATCATAACAGCTGCGGCAATCTCATTACCGTTGCTTGCTTCCCTTGGCCTTGATTCCATTAATGGAAAAGCCCTTGCTGTTCTTTCGATCGGAGCCGGCGGATTAACTGTATCACACGTCAATGACAGCTATTTCTGGGTGGTTGCCAAATTTTCGGATATGGATACCGCGACCGCACTGAAAACGCATACAGTGGCTACATTGATAATGGGGATAACCGGCTTACTTACGATACAATTAATGGCCTGGATACTGTTGTAACACGAGATCCGTGTCAGTTATTAAATGCCAGTCAAGTTGTCCCGCAACCGAACTCTTAAACTTGATACGACATTTACAAGATTACACCAGAACAGAATTAATTCTTTTAAAATTGTTATTTAAATTGAATTGATGTATTATTTGCCTATTCTAAAATCAAACTTTATTATAATTCTGACACATATAAACCAGCTTTTTGAGAAACCACTCTTTTTGGCAATGATCAGTCAACGGAAAAATGTACATTATCTAATGATAATGAAGAAAATGAACACTTGTTGTTGTCCGATGTATTCCTATTCCGGAACCGGTCTCCCCCATTGTTAATTTGAGCTTGGCGATCAAATACATACTTTTAAGGCAAAAAAACCCGGTTTCAAAACAGAAACCGGGTTTTTTTATTTAACGAATCAATCCAAATATTTTAACAAAATCGAATAATGTCTATAACCAATGAACTAACGGCCCCAATTTCAGAGGAGATGTCTCTCTATGAGGAACATATCCGTAAATACCGGAATCACGAACTTGGAGAAGTTAAAATGCAGAAAATGCGGCTCCAGTTTGGTACCTATGCCCAGCGCCAGGAAGGCGTACAGATGCAGAGAATCAAACTGCCGGGCGGGTATTTGACCGCAGACCAGCTTACAAGGCTGGCCGATGCAGCCGACCGCTTTGCCAGCGGCTTTATACATTTTACTACTCGTCAGGCTGCTCAGCTCTACTATGTGAAGCTGGAAGAAACACCAACCCTTCTGCATTTTTTAGCAGAAAAGGGAATTACCACGAGAGAAGCTTGTGGAAATACCGTCCGGAATGTTACCACCTGTTATCGGTCGGGCAGTTCCGGTACTGAGCCATTTGTTGTTCAGAATTATGCTCAGGCCCTTGCCCGGTAATTCCTGCGAAATAAGAATAATCAGACTATGGGCCGGAAAATAAAGATAGCTTTTGAAGGATGTGCTGAAGATCATTCCGGCGTCCGTTTTCATGATATGGGTTTTTGGGCTGCCACGCGCAACGTTGATGGCGTGACCCGGCATGGATTCCGGGTCTATGTTGGCGGGGGCCTGGGAAGTACGCAGCAACTGGGACATCTCTATACGGATTTTTTGCCGGCAGATGACCTGCTGACATATGCCGCGGCCGTGATACGTATATTCGACCGGTATGGAGAGAGAAAAAAGCGCATGAAAGCCAGGATGAAATTTCTGATCAGAAAAATCGGCTGGGATCAATTCGTGAAGCTGGTTGAAGATGAACTGGAGCGTATTGATCCTGTTCCCCTGGATGCGTATTACAGGGAAATTGTTCACCCGATTGCGGGATCTGAGGCTGATCTGTTGCCTGTGAACGGTAATGCCGTTGTGCATGACCCGGCTTTCAGACAGTGGCTAAAAGAATCTGTTTCAGCTCACAGGATACCGGGATATAAAGGTGTACATGTACGGCTGAAACTGGGCGATATTACCTCTGCAAAAGCCAGAGAACTTGCTGATGTAGCCAGGGTTTATTCTTCTGGTGAATTGCGGATAAGCATTGAACAAAATTTATACTTACCCTGGGTCAGGGAGACAGATCTTCACGGGCTGTACCGGGCACTGCAAAAGATTTCGCTGGTTGAAGGGGGAACGGAGACTATCATGGATGTGACGACCTGCCCCGGTGCGGATACCTGCCGTCTGGGTATCGCTTCGGCAAAAGGCCTTGGCAGTGCCATCTCGGAAGCATTTGAAGGCCCGCTGGCATCTTACCGGAGCATTTCCGACTCCGTACGGATCAAAATATCAGGATGCCCGAATGGTTGTGCCCAGCATGCCAGTGCTCATATCGGGTTTCATGCAGCTGCTTTTACCCAAAATAAAAGAAATATTCCTGCTCACCTGCTCTTTTTAGGCGGACAAATCAATGGCGAGGATACCCGTTTTGGGAACATTATTGGCAAATATCCGGCTAAAAATTGTGTAAAGGTGATAGAGAGGCTGCTGGCTCTTTTCAAGGAAGAAAAACAGAACAATGAAGAGTTTAATGACGTGATTGAGCGCGTAGGAACAGACCGGATCAAGGATCTTTTGGAGGATCTGAGGGAGGCACCTGTCTACGAACAGGATCCTTCTTTTTATGAAGATTACAGACATGGAAATGAAGAGTTCTCCATTCGGAAAGGAGTGAAAGGGGAATGTGCCGGTACGACCATAGGTGAGATTAT
>JBHJOO010000216.1:0-10327 GCA_050329675.1 Balneolaceae bacterium | reverse complement strand
ATCACGCTAAAATTGAAAGTGCTAACATACATAATGAAGGAGATCCAGGCGACCAGCTAAAATTACTTGGTTCGGGTCCGCCGGTTGTAATTGCAACACCTGAAAGGCTGGCAAAACTTCTTGAGGAAGGACGTTACGTACTCAGGGAAGTTCGATTATTGGTTGTTGATCAGGCTGATAAAATCAGTAACTGGGATGCAATTAACGTTATTACGAAACGAGTAATAAGTAAGAGCCAAAGAATTTTTACAGCAGATAAAGACAGTAAAGAGCTCAGAGAAGCTGAAAATCATTATCTGAATGAACCTGAATTAATTACAGATCCGAAAAATAAAAATGACAAGCCAGTCATTTCATCCGATCTGACTCAATATTATATAAATGTACCGCCGCGGTCCAAGATTTCGACTTTGATGGCTCATTTAAAACAGTCATCCGCGGAGCCGGTAATTGTTTTTACAGCTTCCGGCCGTACAGCTGACCGGCTCTATAAAATATTTAGAAAAGGCGGTTTAAGAGCGGTTAGCATCCATTCCGAATTGGATGAGAGCACAAAAAAAGAGCGTTTTGATCGTTTCAGTTCCAGTAATGTTCAGCATTTGATTGCTGGCAATCTTTCGGCTGATGATCTGGCTATCGATCATGTAGCACAGGTAATAAATTATGATGTGCCTGAGGACGTAAATGAATACAAACTCCGGGCTGAGCTGGTTGGAAGCGGCAAAGCTGCCAGGTTGCTTTCACTGGTTTCGAAGCAGGATAAAAGTGATATCAAAACGATATGTAATTCACTTGGATATGCACCCGAAGAGATTCCGCTTCCCAAATCGGTTAAGAAGAAGAAAAAGAGTAAGAAAAGGAGTGAAAAAGAACCGCATTCAAGTGGTAAATATCACAAACACCGCAGAGAAGAAAAGAAAGGTGCACCAATGGAATTACCCCGGCCAACATATGATAAGCTTAGCGGCGGCAGGAGTGGTAAAAAGAAAAAAGAAGAAAAATCCGGTATTGCAGGTTTTTTCAAAAAGCTTTTTAACTGATTTGCAATTATACAATAAATAATATTTCCGGGTTCTGGTGTCATTACCAGTAAATAAGTATAGTAAAAATGATTAAATAGAAATTTTAGTAACGACAAAAAAATTCCCCCTTTGAAGGGGGTAGGGGGATGACTTGCTGCTAACAGTGTTATAGGCATCAAATGAATTTAGTGGTTACAACACTAGTTTTTAGTCAATTCTCATTTTTTGGATAAAGACCTGACAGGTTTCAACTCACTACACAAATTATGTATGAGATACCGAACAAAACCTGTCAGGTCTCACCCGATATTTTATACTTGAGCAAGACACTAATCAGATTAAACACGGTTCTGTGATATTATAAATTCACAGCTATTTTTTTATTGGTAAGAAGGGTTTCCTTGATTGCTTTAAAAGCTTTAAGAGTCTTTCGGATGTGTTCATCGGTATGCTTTGCAGTTGGTATCAACCGGATTAAAACAATTCCCCTTGGAACAACCGGATAAGCCACACCACTTACAAAAACACTGTGTTTTTCGCGCATTTCCCGCATAATGGTTGTACATAGACCGGTACTTCCTTCGGTTAAAACCGGTGTGACAGGGCTCTCAGAGGGGAGAACATTAAATCCGAGGTCAATCAAGCCTTCACGCAATTTATGGGTTACTTCCCATAATTTTTCGCGCCACTCGGGGTGATTGCGAATGAGTTTAATTCTTTCAAGCGCCGACACAACGATAGGCATTGGCAAAGATTTCGCAAAGATCTGGCTTCTTGTATTGGCTTTCAGAAATTCAATAACCCGGGATTCTGTTGCAACAAAAGCACCAATCAATGCTACTGATTTTGCAAAGGTGCCAAAATAGATATCAATTCCATCCTGGCAATCAAGATGAGTACCGGTACCTGATCCATCATTGCCCATGGTTCCAAGGCCGTGAGCATCATCAACAAGAAGCCGGAACGGGTATTTTTCTTTAAGGGCGATGATTTCCCGGAGTTTTCCCAGGTCACCGGTCATACCAAATACACCTTCGGTTACAACAAGCACTGATGAATTATCTCTTTTTCTTCTGTAAACACGCTCAAGCTGTTTCTCAAGACTTTCAATGTCATTGTGTTTAAAAACTGATTTGTCGGACATGGCAAGCTGCTTGCCATCAACAATACAGGCATGACTTAATTCATCATAAATGAGATAATCGTTGCGATCAACCAGTGCATGAATAACGCTCATGATACCCTGATACCCGTAGTTTAGAAGAAGTGCTTCGGGCTTTTTGACAAAATCAGCTAATTCTTTTTCAAGTTCTTCATGTTTGGTGGAATTTCCGGTCATTAAGCGTGCACCCATTGGGGCGCTAAATCCATATTCCCGGGCAGCTTCTTCATCCACCTTTCGTATATATGGATTGTCACCAATTCCAAGATAATCGTTTACACTCCAAACAATAACATTTTTCCCCTGAAACCCCATTTCAGGTCCGATAGGGCCTTCAAGTCTGGGAAAGGTATAATAGCCGTAACCATCTGAAGTGAATTCCCCAAGCGGGCCGGGCCGCCCTTCAAGCTTGTCAAATAAATCCATAAACGAAATTAAATTAACTGATCTGATTATTAAAACGAAATAAGATAAGTCAAATCTACGATTGTTTCACAGTATTATAAAAGTGTTAAGAACAGTAAAATGTAAGCAAATTGATCAGTAAGTAAAAATAATGCTTAATCGTTAGGTAACAAAGAAAAGAAACAATCAGTTAATGTTGAGGTAAGAATTTCATAATCCGGGGTGGTTATCATTGGGCTGTAAATTAATTTTTTAAGATAACCACAAGATTTTAGGATGTATTCTATAGTACTGATTGTTTCGGTTTTAGTTTTTTCAGCAGACAATAACCTAAACACATCCATCAAGGGAAAAGTTACTGATGATTTCGATGAATCACTTGTTGGGGCAACAGTTCAGCTTGTGGATACCAAATATGCCAGCAGTACCGGCCTCGATGGTTCTTTCCGCATTAGAAATGTGCCTGATGGCGAATATATTCTCAGGGTATCATTTATTGGTTTTAAAATATATGAAGAGAGGATTTTGATAAATGAACAGGAGGAGATGGTAATAAATATAAAGCTTGAGCCGGATGTGAGGACAATGAATGAGGTATATATTGTGGGAGAGGCTGTCCGGGGATCAGAAAACCAGGCCAGAATTATAGAAAGAACTTCAGCAACAACAATGAATGTGGTATCTGCGAGAGCCATTGAGCAGTCACCCGACATTACAGTTGCAAATGTTGTTCAGCGTGTTTCAGGATTGTCAATTGAAAGAAACAGTAACGGAGATCCGCAATTTGCAATCGTAAGGGGAATGGATAAAAGGTATAACTATACCCTTGTGAATGGAATTAAAATTCCAAGCCCGGATAATGAAAACCGTTTTATTCCCCTCGATATTTTCCCTGCCTCTCTTCTTGAACGCCTTGAAGTATCCAAGGGCTTAACTCCCAGCATGGAAGGTGATGCAATTGGAGGCGGACTGAACATGGTTATGAAAACGGCTCCGAGACAATTTGAAGTAAATGCAGACCTTCAGGGTGGTTACAATCAAATAAATTTTAACAGGGATTTCTTGGATTTTAACACGTCTGTGGTAAACGACAGATCGCCGAGGGATATTTACGGCAGCACGTTTCAGGCTACACCTGCAGATTTTTCTACAGGTAATGGCGAAGTAAAACAAATAACACCAATGCCCGATCTGTTAGGAAGCCTCTCAATTGGCAACAGATTTATAAACAACAAACTTGGTGTTTTGTTTGCTGCCAGCTTTCAGAACACTCATCGTGGTACCAATAGTGTATGGTTTGAATCAGAAACAGACCGTTTTGGTAATAATGCGCCAATATTAAAAGACATGCAGGAAAGAGTTTTTTCTACCCGCCAGCAACGAAGTGCATTTCACACAAATATCGATTTTGCACTTAACAGTAATAATGTATTCAATGTTTATTCCGGATTCTATAATCTCAGGGATGATCAAGTTAGGGACATCCTTGAAACCGTAATCGATGGCAGAAATTTTGATCCGGAGACGGGCAGTGCTATTCTGAGCCTGAATACGCGGACAAGAATAACAAAGCAGAGAATTTATAATACGACCATTCGGGCAGATCACAGTATAAATCCGAGCTTTGAATTTAACTGGTCGGCAAGTTACGCAAGAGCTACTAACGAGAGGCCGGATATTCTGGAGTTTATCAGAAATAGTGAATTGATAAACTTTGAGATGCAGCCGCCGAATGTTGAACGAAGAAACACCAGAAGGTGGGAAAGTAATACAGATGAGGATTATACTATTCATGCCAGCCTCAAAATGTTACCTGAACTTTTCAGGGGTGGCACAATTACGGTTGGCGGCATGTTCAGAACAAAAGACAGAGATAATAATTTTAACCGGTTTACTTTTGATCCCAGTCCTGCACTTCAAATTCAGGGGCGTGATTTCGAAACATTTTCAGATGTACAATGGATTTTGTTAAACCCTGCAGGAAGTGCATCCAATGAACTTAATTATAAAGCAAGGGAAGATATAACAGCCGGTTTTGCTGAAGGTAAATTTTCAGTACTTAATACAGAAGTTACTGCCGGTCTTCGCATTGAGCATACCGATCAGGGATATACGCTTAAAAATCCAAGGATCGGCCAGACACCGGATTCAAGCCAGGTTTATACTGACTTCCTTCCAAGCGTGAGCCTGAAGCACATGCCAAATGACGTTATGAATATCAGAGGAAGTTATTACCAGGCTATTAGCCGGCCGGGTTTTTTTGAAATTGTTCCGTTTACACTTAGAAATGAAGATTTCGATGAAGAGGGAAATCCGGGATTGCAGCGAACGCAAGCCCATAATTTTGATCTCAGGTGGGAATTTTTTCCCAACACATCCGATCAGATATTATTAGGAGGCTTTTATAAATCGATTCGAAATCCTATTGAAGTTGCTCTTACACAATCAGGGATCAGAAATGCCATCGTTTTCAGGCCTGATAATTTTGGAACTGCCACCAATTGGGGAATTGAATTCGATGTGACGAAGTTTTTCAGGCATATTGGGTTGAAGGCTAACTATACATTTACCAATTCAAGTATCAACACATCCAAAATATTAAGAACAAGGGAAGATCCGGATGATTCATCATCTCAACTGATTGAGCGTTCTGTTAATCAGGATCGGCCTCTGCAAGGGCAGGCAAAACATATTGCTAATTTTTCAGTGCTATATAAAAATACAACTTCTGGTACCGATGCTCAGATATCAGCTGTTTACACAGGTGAGCGTATCGAAACGGTTTCTGCATTTCTGGATAATGACATGTGGTCGCGGCCAATTATTCAGCTCGATCTTTCTTTTGAACAGCGATTAACCAGAAACTTCCAGTTTTTCGCCAGGATTAATAATCTTCTTAATTCACCCTTCAAAGTAGTTATAAAAAAGCCTGTGTTGACCGATAAAGAGATTCCATTTCAGGATGATCCAAATAGAAATACACTCATTCGCCGGGATGAATTTTTCCAGTCCTACAGAATGGGAATCCGGTTCAATATGTAAAGAAAAAGTATATCTGACACTTCAAAATAACCATATAATAAAAACTCAATAAAAATGAAACATTTCAATACACTCTTACTATCAATCACAGCTTTTTTGCTTTTCATTGCAGGTTGTGATTCCAACGATTCAAATCCTCCGGGTTTACCACAACTTTCACTGAGCAGTACTACAGTTAGTCTTACTCCCAATGAACAGACTATGGTAACTGTTTCAATATCAGCAGATGGCAATATAGCTTCTGTAACGGCTGAAGCAACTACAGGCAGTGTAACGGTTGTGAATGTAACGGGGGTTGGCAGCAGGACCGGGACGGCTGAAATTCAATATACGGCACCCAGCCAACCGGATGACGGCTCAATTACAGTAACTGTAAGAGACCAGGAAAATCAAGCCAATTCTGCACAGATACAGGTTTTAATCAGTGAAGCTCCGCCAACTGTTGTATCAGGTGGTGAGGTTACCGGAGTGTGGGAAGCAGGCAAAACATTTATTGTTCAGGGTGATGTGATAATCCCTCAGGGACAATCACTTACGATTGAAGAAGGTGTAACAATCATTATTGAGGGTGATGGATCGCAAGGGGGAAGTCCAGAATTTACAGTTTTTGGAAGTTTATATTCGTTTGGTACGGAGGAAGCTCCGATTTTCTTTACAGTACCTGAAGAATTACGAACAGAAGCCAATATCTTCGCCGGACTGTGGGGCGGTATACTTGCAACTGAAACCGCCGAAGAGTTAGTACTGCTTTATACTCATGTTGAATTTGCAGGAGCACCGGCCGCAGCCGACAGCCCAATCGTACAGTCCGGCGAATTGGATGAAGGTGAACCAAGGTATGGCGTATTTTTTGCAAACCCCCAGGGTAAATTTGTGATGATGCACTCCCGAATTGCCTACTCAAAAGATGATGCATTCAGGCCTAACGGTGCTCAATTGCTGATGGCTTTTAATGTTTTTGAATTCAACGGTGAGACAGGTGGCGAAGGAATTAATATCAAAGGTGGAACGGTAGGGGATGTTGCTTACAATCTTTTCTTCTCAATGGGCACAAACGGGCCTAAATGGTCAAATTCAGGTGGTCGTTCACCACAAACAGATGTAAATGTTTATAACAATACCATTATTAATTCTGGTTTCAGGCGTGCTGCTGCCGGACGGGGTGGTTCTGTAAATGTTGAAGGGGGTGCCAGAGGTTTATCATACAACAATCTTATTGTGAACAGCAGA
This sequence comes from Balneolaceae bacterium, assembly GCA_050329675.1. GTDB lineage: Bacteria > Bacteroidota > Rhodothermia > Balneolales > Balneolaceae > CAYVBJ01. The sequence continues at coordinate 3,466 of JBHJOO010000216.1, read as the reverse complement.
TTTGGTGTTCGATTGGTGCAGGAACCAAATAATGCTGATGAAGCTAACATGCGGGTTGGTTATTCATTCTATTATGGTGACACTCAATCCATCGTAGATGAATTTTATCCAAGTGTAGGAACCCTGTCTCCCGGTGATTTTGAAACAGAATTTGATATTGCAGGGGGTGTCGGTGAAAATGATCCTTTGTTTGTCAATTTTGATGTAACGGGATTTGATCCTTCAGCTGAAACAGACCCGTCTACTGCACAGTTTCGTGATCCGTCCTATGATTTCAGGCTTCAGAGTAATTCACCTGCCTTAAATGCTGGAACTACCAACTTCAGTCCAAGACTTGCTTCAATAACCGCTGGTGGACGTACATTCGAAGCGCCGGCCCCTTCAAGCTTTATCGGAGCATTTGGCAGTAACTAATCTGTTTTAAAATATACATCTAACTTACAAAAGCAGGCACCTGAACGGGGGCCTGCTTTTTTTAATCGAATCCATTCATGAAGCTAATCTATCTTATATATACATTTGTTATGGTGTTCGCGTCTGATTCAACCAATAACTCAGCTTTTGACGAAAGGCAAGAAAGATGCGAAAATCATACTCCCTTCAAAGTTGAATATACGATTCGCTCTCTTTCGGTTAGTGAATTCAAAAATGGTATCGTGCCCGTTCTTTATCAATATTCAAGAGAGTGAATAATAGTAAATCAGGGGGCAAGTGAAATATCCGATATATCATTAATCCCAGCCGGGTTCTTTGTAATGGTAAAAGAATCAAACAACTCGCCAGTAACGGTATAGGCTTCGAATGAAAGAGTATCATTTTCAATTGAAATTATTTGAAAAAGCTGAGTATTCTCGGCTGATTTATCCATCCAGTTTTCCGTAAGGCTATACATTTTTGGCCCGCTTACAGATACAACATACATCGTTCCGTTCTCACGGTCAAAATGCTGCAGGCCTGATGGCAGATTTCTGCCACGGGCATAGGTATGATCGTGCCCCTGCAATACAAGATCAACATTATATTTTTCATAGATCGGCCTGATATATTTATTCAGCATTTTATGATGCTCACGATCTTTACCTGCAGCGATTACAGGATGATGATGTGTAACAATCGTCCATTTGTGCGGATTGGTTTCAAGAACATTTATAAGCCATTCAGCCTGAATTTGCGCTGACTTTTCGGAAAGATTCATTGATTGAGTATTCAGAGATATAAAACGTACTCCCTGATAATCTATATAATAGACTGTTTCTGTAAGCTCATCCATCTCTCCAGGGCCGTTAACAGGTAGATTAAAAACAGCTTTCCAGTGACTTCCAAGGCCAATATATTCATCATTTTCATCTTTAATGTATTCGTGGTTACCAGGTGTGGGTATCGAAGGGAGCACAGAATGAATCCATCCACCGGCTTCAAACCATTCACCCCATTCGTCGTCATAACTCTTACCATACTTACCTCTCTGGTCAACCAGGTCACCGGCATGAAGCATAAAACGGGCATTCGGCATTGTTGTATAAGCTGTTCTGATTGCTCTTGACCAAAGAGACTTTATGTCGTTTTGTGCATCACCAAAATAGATAAAAGAAAAGGGTTCATTTTTTGCACTTGCTGTCGTAAAGTGATTCCATTCACTCCAGTAATTCTCGCCGCCCACTTTATACGCATATTGAGTTTCGGGATCAAGATTTTTGAACGTGACCGTGTGATAGTAAGCAAATCCATTTTTCGATTCATGAAGAACGCTTTCTGATATCAGCGAATCGGCATCATTAACAAAATCAGGATGAGGTGTTGCAATAGCAATTTTCGCCAGGGATTTTTCAGTGGCGGTATCTGTTCTCCAGGTTATTGTTATGCTGGTTGCCGGGTCATCTGTTATTGTAAGATTTATACGGTCGGGAAATGGTGTTGCCTTATATGAATTGTAAAAATCTGCTCGATTCGAGCAGGCTGAAAATAAAAACAGAAAAGTAAACTGTAAAAGTATTATTTGTGACATTCTTTTAAAAATTTGAATTGTTTTCCTATCATCCGTAAGTCATCAACTGATTTGTTCATTTATAACGAGTTAAAAGAATTTTTACCTGAGCCCCCCCCCTAATTACTCTTTTGTTTGAAAAGTGATTGATCACAAGATCTCATCTGGACTTTAAAGAGTAGTAAATAACATATAAGATCTGTCTAAACTACATGTAATCAGAATATTAAGTTATTGTTAATAAGTTGTTTCATCCATTATAAAAATAAGACCCAAGGCCAGCAGTAAATATAAGAACACCATAAAGAGAATGTTCCAGTGTGGCAGACAGCACCGAATTGGTTTTCAGATAGGTTTGGGTAAATAAAATTCCACCTAAAAAAGTTAAAAGAACTGCAATCCAGTTGTGATATATGATATGCAGAAATGCAAATGAAGCGATACTCATAAAGACAAGAATTTGTTTATTGCTAACAAGGGTTTGATATCTGTGAAACAGAAATAAACGATAAATTATCTCCTGAGGTAAAGCTGAAAGAAAAGGATATAATAATATAAGCAACATCCATAAATACGGTTGATTCAGAGGCATGTAGAAAAGACGATCAGGTATGAAAAACCAGACGACCATGATAAGCAGGGAACCAAACGCCAGAAACCGAAGAATTATTTTTCGGATCATCTGCCGGGATGCTTTTTGATTCAAATGTGTTTTAATTTTTATTGAAGAATCCTGCCACAGAAGAATAAGGCAAAGAGTCAAAAATATAAGAAGTGCGGGAATGGCGGGTATTGTCAGAATCTCAAAAAAATAGATAAGCGGCATCCCGATAAACAAGAGTGTAAATTCAAGCCACAATACAAACTGCCTGATCTGCATTATCTCTCAAATCTCAAAATAAAAAGGCCGTTGTTAATGTCACTTACCAGAACTTTATTACCAAACAACCAGGGATAATTTGACCAAAGCCCGGCAAATTGTTTTTCATTATTGCCGGGAGTAGTGTCAAAGAAACCTACCTCACGTATGGATTCGGGCAGTCTGCCGGTTATATCCAGGATTCTTAAACCGGAAGTATAATTGGCCTTGTACATCAGGTTATTATGTATATAAAGATTGTGATCAACTGAATTGGTTTGATGCTGGAAAAAACCGATCATGTCAGGGTTTTCAAGATCCTGTAAATCCCAGATATAGGTTCGTGTGTTGTGATTGTGATTCAGCTCATCCAGTTCATCGTTCATGTAGAAGTAGCTGTGATCTTCAGATAACCAGCCCTGATGCGAGTATTGATTACCGTCATAGCTCAGGACAGCAACCGTTTCGGGATTTGATTTATCTGTAACATCACTGATCAGAAATTTGCGCTCACTTGAACTGAAACAGAGTTCACGGCCACGGAACCGTGTATCCGGGCCTCCGTAAATTACGCATTGAGTATCGTGAATATAACCGTTTGCAATTACACCACCGGCTTCCGG
>JBHJOO010000561.1:0-6343 GCA_050329675.1 Balneolaceae bacterium | reverse complement strand
AGCAGAGGAAGTCAGCCATTAACCAGCTTCTGTTATTTTTTTAAGATAATAATCTTCGAGCCGGGTCATTTCTTTTTTCTCTGCCGGCGTCTGATCATCGTATCCGGTTAGATGCAGAAGCCCGTGAATGAATATTCTGAAGAATTCTTCTTTATGAGAAGTGGAATATACCGAAGACTGCTCTGCTATACGGGGCGCACAACAGAAAAGAGTACCTTCAATAGCATTACTGTCATGTTCATCATATCTGAAACTGATTATATCCGTTACATAATCGCGGTTCAGATACTCGCGGTTAATATCAATAATTTTTTGTTCATCGACATATACAACTTCAACCCGGCTAAATTGCACTTTTTCTGCACCTTCTATAATTGCAGAAATTTCATTCAGCTGTAATTCGTTAACCGGAAGCCCGAATTCATACGGATTATTGATACTTACGGCAGGCTCATTTTCATTATCAAAAGAATCCGGAGGCTCAGGAAATTTGATCATCATCGAAAGTAAAATCATCAAGGCCGGATGAATCAGTCAATGACAAAGCCACGCCACACATCATAATATCCTCCGGTAATTTGGTAAAATCACCTGATAAGACAGATTCGCTTACATTTGCATACAAACTGCAACCGGCACCCTGTTCTACAATTAAGCCGGAAGTTGTATCGCCGTTCTTACCGAAAAATGTGACTTGTTTCAGCAAATCGCTGGCAATAAATGCCGTACAGTTGTGCAACTGCAGAAATGTATTGTGTGCATAAACGGATACCATATTCATACGTGTTCCTTCAACATCGAGCCCGAGGTGAATTTCCAGGGCTAGTTTGCGTGTTCGGTTTTCATCATGTAATTCAAATCTGTAAACATCGTTACCAAGTGGCTTTGCCTCAGCAAGAAGTACACGACTGATCTCATCAATATTTTCTTCCGTAAATTCGTGGATCATATATTTAACTCACCCAAAAGTAATTGTGTATTTAATTGGATTTAATTCTTCATATAATTTTAAATATACAACAGATGCCGCAAACAATGAAAACAGCTATATTATTTTAAAGTATTTAAAAACAGAGCTCATTTTTGAAAAAATATTGTCTTGTCATCGAAAAACTACCGGCCGGGTTATCTGGATGAGTTAATCAAAATCAGGACAATACAATACCTTTCATCAATGGCACAACACTATATACCAAGCCCAAATCTTTCAATTTGAGCATTACTTGCCTCTTGAGAGTCTGGTAAATTGAGAAGTCCTTCAGTTAAAAGATTCACTTCCAGAGCAAGTGATTCTGCCTCTTCGATGTTATCCGTCTGATAGTAAATATTTTGAAGAATGGTTAGTCTGCTCACACCAAAACTGGCATCAGAAAGCAGCGATTCCCTTCGCTGAGTTTTTCTCTGAATTTCTCTTCGCAGTCTTTGCTGCCGGTCGAGTTTTGCAGATGCTCTTGCCTGCCGTGCTTTACTATCCAGGTCAGAAATTTCACTTTGGATTTCATCCAAATCAGCCATAATATACTTTATTTCATCAATCATTTTGTCCCTGATAAATGCAGCCAGCTTCAGGGCACGGTCATATTCATCAACCCTGGAATATCTGTAAGCATAGAGTACAGGAATCGTCCAATCAGATTCTTCATATCTGAAAGGTACATTATCCTCCCCGAATTTTAGCCAGTAAGCTGCTTTTTCAGGCTCTCCATTTTTGATATGCACATCTGTAAGCTGTGTAAATCCATACCGGTAATTACCAAGCATCCGCCTTATGTTTTCATCAAAGTAAACATTTGGATTATTCCAATTTGTGAAACGAAACCTTTTAAGACGATCGGCATGAACCTCGGGATCGATGTAACCAAATTGGCCAACATTTCGCTTTTTGGGAACAACCCGGTAAGCCTTTCCTTCAAACTGGAAAAAGTTCTGCAACCCGATTTGACCGTCTCTGGAAACCGTATTAGCAAAGTACACCGGCCGGAGCCATTGATTAACTCTCAAAATTTCCAATACCATTTGATCCTGAACCTGAAGATAATGTCTTCTGTTGCCCTGGGCGTCGGTTCCGGCAAATCGGCCTTCAAGATACCATCGTACCTCATCATCAAGTGAGTCAACGGGAATTGAATAGGGTACAGCACTTCTGAGCTGATATTCCAGTGTCTCTGTGCGATTTATTCCGGAAATTTCACTAATTTCTGTATTGTCAGAGAATGCCTGCCTTAACAACTGCTTATTGACGGGAATTACTATTTCCTGCGGGTTAAACAGTGACAGGCCTGACGTCATTTCTTCTATTTCCTCATCAGTTAATTCAATAGGCAAAGGCAGTGATTCATGTGTTTGCCGGTCTCTGAGCTGTTTTATATACCAATCGGTATTTAGAAGGCTCAGAACAACGACCCGAACATCAGTCCGTACACCCTCCACTTCCTGTAAATACCAAAGCGGAAACGTATCGTTATCTCCATTGGTAAACAAAATTGCGTTTTCCTCAACAGAATTCAACAAGTTGTAAGCATAATCTCTTGCTACATATCTTTCACTCCTGTCATGATGAAACCAGTTTTGCGACCCCATCCAGAATGGTACTGCCAAAAGCATGATCCCAAGGGTTCCATAAGCGGCAAATCGCTTGTTTATTTTTTCTTTTATAAGATCAAGAAGTGCTGTTCCGCCAATACCAACCCAGATACTGAATGCAAAAAAGGAACCTACATAAGCGTAATCCCTTTCACGCGGTTCGTGTGGAGTTTGGTTCAGGTAGACTATGATTGCCAGTCCTGTAAATACAAACAGAGCTAACACAGAAAGGGCTCTTTTCCAGTCGTGTTTAAAGTGATAAAGCATACCAAGGAGCCCAAAAAGAAATGGCAGATAGAAAAATCCTGTATGGGCCGGATTATCCGAATATCTTGAATCTCCAAAACCTGAATTCCAGCCAGTATCCTGGATATCCGCTTCTCTTCCAATAAAATTCCAGTTAAAATATCTTACATACATATGATATACCTGGTATTTCCAGAAAAATTCCCAGTCACTGTTGAATCTGGAATAGTATTCCAGATGATGAGGCTGGCTGGAATGTCTGCGGGGGAAAAGTGTTTCACTGGAACGATCAATATTACCAGTTTGCGGATCAAAAGTAGAGCCCATAATGAGGGGAGTCTGGCCGTACTGTTCACGATTCAGATAACTTACAAAAGCTTCAATGTTTTCAGGGTTATTTTCATCAATGGGAGGGTTCGCCTGTGAACGAATAAAAATGAGTGCATATGAGGAATACCCGATAATGATCATTGCATAGCAGACAGCCGCAATATTCGCAAGTCTGAGCTTTTTCTTATGTGTATAATAAACAGCAAAAGCAACAATCAAAACAATCAGAATCATATAGGTTAATGGGCCAATGAGTCCATAAGTCATTCTGTTAATACCATCGGCGAGACTCGGAATGGAAATGACTGTAAACGGATAAATAAACAGAAAAATGAATACGGAAATACCAACCAGGGCTGCAAAAGACGCAAATGTAAAATCTTTCTTTTTAAAGTAAACTATTAATGCTACGAAGAAGAGGGCCAGTAAATTCAGAAGATGTACTCCCAGAGCAATACCAAACATATAGGCAATAAGGACAAGCCAGCGTTCGGAATAAGGTTTATCATGATTTTCGGCCCAACGTAGTGCCATCCAGACCACTGCAGCTGTAAAAAACATGGATGATGCATATACTTCAGCTTCTACCGCATTAAACCACATGGTTTCACTTACTGTAAAAGTTAATGCCCCGAAAATAGCGCCTCCATATAGCCCGACTTTGTCAATATAATCCATCTGTTCTACAGGGCCACGCCATTCCTTGATCAGAAGCACTATAATCAGGTATAAAAACATGATTGTAAAAGATGAGGCCAGAACACTGATAAAATTAATGCTCATTGCTACATATTCCGGAGGTACAAACATTGAGAAGATGCGTCCTGTCAGTGATGAAAAGGGAGCCCCGGGCGGATGCATAATTTGCAGCCCGTAAGCTGCAGCAATTCGTTCAGCCGGATCCCAAAAATCAGTTGTTGGGGTCATCGTTGATGCGTATATAAATAGAGAAATGGCAAACACAACAATGGCAAAGAAAATGTTACGCGTCCGGTGTGTATCAAACACAGAAGATAAATTCATCGAAAAGGATCTTGTTTAAATTCCCTGGTTTAAATTTTTTTGAAATCAAAAGATCAACGTATTTATCGAGCAGATAGTACGGATAATCTGAATAAGACGAAGTAAGTTAAAGCGCAAAAGATACCGAAAGAGTAGCGATTTGCCTAAATGAATTTACAGTTCAAACAGAATGATTCTAACGGGAACTTTGCAGATTCTGATTTGTGATGGAGGATAGGATGTTATTTTTGCTATCGGTTATCGGTTATCGGCTCATCGATGCGCACGGAGTGTTACCGCTGAACTCCTGTCTTTTGTAATTCTGATTCCTGAAGTGCCTATTTATTGATATCGAAGTTCAGTGGCTCAATGATCGAAGCCAATTCATAGCCATTGTGATTCGAAACCGCTGCATACCAGTTATTATCCCATTTCCAGGAGACAATATGCTTTCCGCTTATCTCATTAATGTAAAAATCAGTCTGCGTTTTGTTTTCTCTAAGTGCATTGGGATCTCTTGATATGTGTAATGCTTCTTCGAGTTGTGGAATGTGAAAGGCAAAGATATAAATATATTGATCAATCTCTTTTTGATGATATTCAAAAAGCGGTGTGATAAAGTCCGGAACAAATTCAGAAAGAACAATACCAGTGAGTTGTGCACCCTGGACCGGTGGTGCAGTTATTTGTAAGGAGTAATTTTCATTAAGGAATTCTTCTGCACTTTCAAGTGATGCTGTTTCATAGGTTGGTTGAATGTAGCCGCCATTATTATTTTCAAAATGATGAAAAACAAAATCCTCTAATTTGTAAATAGAATCTGTTTCTTGTTTTGTTGAATAATCCAGCATTTCTATAATTAGTATTGAAAAAAATATAATTGCTGCTGCGGCACTGATATACCTGAAAATGCTGGTTCTTTTTGTTTCATTTTTCTTTTTTTCCCACCATGAATTCCCGGATAATCTCTTGTTATGAGTGGATTCCGACGGGCTTTCCATAACGTAATGATCTTCAAGAACTGAATCATCACTATAAATTCTGTTAATAATTGATTTTTTTAGTTCATCAGGCGCTTTTTCTTTCCTGTATTTCTCTTTCATCAGTTTTTTGACGAACAACAAACTATTGTACTGACGCCTGAGCTCAGGGTCTGTTTCGAGATATGTAAAAAATAAGGTTCTTTCCCTTTTTGTAGCTTCATTATCAACCACCGGCAAAAGTAATTTTAATGCTTCATTTCTCGTAAGTTTTGACATAAGGCATCATTAAATGAAATTTACAGCAAGTAATATTACCAAAACAATTGAAAGTGATAATCTGTTCCTTTTATCAGTACCCGAAATTGAGTTCTGGTATTCAATCCTATGGATTGTCAGAAATTTTATCTCTTATCATCTTATTGAAGTGAATAACGCCCAGGGGTGAGCGGAGGGGGGTAACGCTTGAAATTTCAGGGCCGTTTTTTGGGTTGGGTGCAGCAGATGAAAACGATGCGAAAAAAGAGCAATAGGTCCCGCTGAAGCAGCACCATATTTCTGATCGCCCCATACCGGGAAACCGAATGCTGCCATTTGTGCTCTTATCTGATGAGGCCTGCCGGTTTGAAGGTCAATTTCCAGAAATGAAAACTGGTCGGTTTGATGTTTTGTGATATAGGTGAGAGATGCATGTTTACCATCGGTCCCGGCTTTGGAAGTGACGGTTACTTTATTCAATTTTTTATTTTTAGTAATGTACCCTTCAAGTACCCCATGCTTTGGAGTTCTGCCTTCAGTTACAATGAGATACGTTTTTTTTACGGTTCTCCTGCGAATCTGATCACTCAACCGGCTTGCCGCTTTTGATGTTTTAGCCAGAACCATTACACCGCCGACCGGGCGGTCGAGACGATGAACAAGGCCAAGAAATACATTACCAGGTTTTTGATCTCTCTTTTTTAAAAAATGTTTGTAGTAAGAAAGTATATCCTCCGCATCAGAACCGTCGGGCTGCGAAAGAACACCAGCCGGCTTATTGATAACAAGAAGATGATTATCTTCATAAATAATATCCGTAATCACTTGCAGTGAAATATATTATGAATAACATTAATAATTATTATAGAATTGATATAATGCATATATCATTTAAATATAGCAGAATTGTTATCTTATTGACAGGCCAATTTTTTAAATATTAC
>JBHJOO010000078.1:0-4482 GCA_050329675.1 Balneolaceae bacterium | reverse complement strand
TGGGCAGCCCTTGCAATGGCCGAATCTATCACAAACATACCATGCGGGCCGCCAAATCCCCGGAATGCCGTGTTGGGCGGCAGATTGGTTTTACAACTGTATGCGGTTGCTTTTACATTCGGTACAAAGTAGCTGTTGGTGGCGTGAAACAGGGTGCGTTCCATAACGGCTGGAGAGAGATCGGCGGCAGCTCCTGCATTCTGATGAAATACTGCTTCATATCCTATAATTTTCAGATCTTTATCCAACCCGATTTTATAATCGGATGAATAGGGATGGCGTTTACCGGTCATACGCAAATCATCCATGCGGTGTACCGAAATTTTAACACCCCGGTTCAGCATTTTGGCAGCCAGCGCCACCATTACAGCCCAGGGAGTGGCCTGGTCTTCTTTGCCCCCGAATCCGCCGCCGAGGCGCGTTACATCAACCTCAATATTATGCATTGACATACCCAATACTTTGGCAGCCGTTCGTTGTACAGCTGTGGGTCCCTGTGTGGAAGAGGTAATTTTGATATTACCGTTCTCCATCGGCCAGGCATAGGCACCTTGTGTTTCAATATAGAGATGTTCCTGCCCGCCTGAATCCACACGCCCTTCGAAAATATGTTCGCACATTTTCCAGGCTTTATCGGTATCGCCCAGAGTAAAGGTGCGCGGCGGACAAATCAGGCTGTTCTTCTTACGCGCCTCGCGCGGATCGGTAATAGCAGGCAATTCCTCGATATCAAAGCGGATAATTTTTCGCGCTTTTCGGCAGATATATTCTGACTCGCCGACAATCAGTGCCAAAGGCTGACCCTGAAAATGTACTTCATCTTCGGCAAACAGCGGTTCATCAGGAATAATCCCTCCGATCTGGTTTTCGCCGGGAATGTCTTTATATGTGAAGATCCGCTCTACTCCGGGCAGTTTTTCAGCCTCGGAATAATCCACCTTTTTGATTTTCCCGTGAGCCACAGGTGAATCAACAGCCACGGCATACAGCGTTCCCCGCTGGGTGGGGATGTCGTCCAAATAAATGGATCTGCCGGTAACATGTCCTTTTGAATCTATATTCTTCATACCAGTTCTGCGGGCCTGATTAATTCGGGATACAATTCAATAAAATGGGCAAAAAATAACTGTCGCAGCAGCAGCCGTTTGTAACCGGCTGAACCACGCACATCGCTGATAGGAGAAATTTCAGATTGAATCACATCATTCGCCTCCACCAAAAGGCCGCATGATAGTGATTTTCCGGTCATAAATTTACAGGTTTCCGATAAGAATTTGGGAATGGGTGCCACACCGCCGGCCGACAGATTGATGTGTGTGATGATATCTCCATCAACCCTCACCTGAATCGCCGAATTGACTGTAGCAATATCCAGGTATTTGCGCTTGCTTACCTTTTCAAAATTGAATTTGGTGAGCAGTTCCGGCACCTGGAAGATGATTTTTGTAATCAATTCATCCTCTTTTTTATTCAGCACTTTATAATCAAGATAGAACTCTTTCAGTTTCATTTCCCGTTCCTGGCCTGTTTTATCGCGGAGAATGATACTACTGTTCAGGGCCAGGAACCATGCGGTCATATCACCGATAGGGGAAGCGTTTGCAAAATTTCCGGCAAGAGTTCCCATATTTCTGATCTGGGTAGATGAAACCAGCTTCAGATGATTCCATAGTTCCGGAAAAAGTTCCTGCATGACAGTGGATTTCATCATATCGGAGGGTGTGGCTGAGGCTCCTGTTATAATCTTGTCTCCTCTCTTTTCAATCCGGTTCATTTCCCTCCGGTCAAATACCAGAGAAAGATCTTCTTCAAACATATCGTCATGGCGCTGTACAAATAGATCGGTTCCACCGCCAATTACGGTATTGCCGTTCAGCCCGTTTTGCTTTGATTGACCGGACTGAAGTTTTTTAAGGCGTTCAGGTATATCTGTAAAGTAGGGCGGAAGAAACCCGTTTTTAACCAGCCAGGGGATTGTATCGCCGGAATTACCTGATCCATGCAGTTTTTGCACAAGCTGTTCTGCTGCCCGTTCGATCGATTTATAACCGGTACAGCGGCAGATATTACCGTCCATTGCACTGATGGCCCCTTTTAGTGTAGGATTTTCGCCTGCCAGGCAGTAGCCGGTTAGCGAAACAACAAAACCAACCGTACAAAAACCACACTGTGTCCCGCCCATATCCACAAAAGCCTTCTGAACAGGTGTCAGATCATCCAGATTGAGCCCTTCAATCGTTACCACATGTTTGCCGTTCGCATTGCCCAGCGGTGTTACACAGGAGGTCATGCTTTGATAGTGAATCCTGCCATCGCGCTCTTCACCCAAGAGGACGGTACAGGCCCCGCAATCACCTTCACGGCACCCGATTTTTGTACCGGTCAAATTTTGGTCATAACGAATAAAATCGAGCAGGGTGTTTCCGGGATGCTCACGGGTGCGGACCGTTTTATTATTTAAAATAAACCCTGTTATCATGAATACTGGCTGTTGAAATAATGCTGCTGTTATATCTGTTTACGGATATAAAAGGGAATAATTAAATAAACCAACTATCAGATAATAAACAAGTATAAAAGATTGTGGGTTTGCGTTTCCTGTGAAATGTGCTATTATACAGAAAGGATCTTTATATTCAGTGCGGAGTTGTTCTAACTCAATTTTTATAGTCATTTATTTTAAACATGTTCTCATTCGCGTGAATGTACAAACTGAAGATAAACTTTCAGACATCCGGACGAGTCTGACTAAAGTTTCGGCACATGCCAATATTGCGCTGATCAAATATTGGGGAAAAAGAAGTATAGACTTAAATCTGCCTGCAACAGGATCTATTTCGTTAACACTTGATTCGCTGAAAACCGAAACTGTCCTGAGATTTGATCAATCTCTTCAAACCGATCAGTTTACTCTTGATGAAAAGCCAGCCTCGAAGGAACAGATAAAGAAGGTATCGCATCTGGTAGATATTATGTACGGTTCAACCGTCCGGCCGAAATTTGATATCAAAAGCAGCAACAACTTCCCCACTGGTGCCGGCCTTGCTTCCTCCGCATCGGGTTTTGCAGCATTAACACTTGCTGTTTCGCATGCACTTGAATTGGATCTGAGTGCTGAAGACCTTTCACGTTTTGCAAGACAGGGTTCCGGGTCGGCTGCCAGGTCACTTTTTGGCGGTTTCGTGGAAATGAAATGTGGCAGCGATTTGCAGGGTGATCAGGACTTTGCAGTACAGCTTTTTGATAAAGACTATTGGGATATCAGAATGGCTGTTGCTATAACCTCAGTTAGAGAAAAGAAGGTCGGTTCTACTGAAGGAATGATACGAACCGCTCAAACATCACCTTTTTACAATTCCTGGATCGATAGCTCTAAAGATGATTTAAACCAAATGAAACAGGCACTGGCTGAAAAAGATTTTGAAAAAATGGGTGAATTAGCCGAGCACAATTCTTTTAAAATGCATGGGTTGGCTATTTCAGCAAATCCGCCATTGTTGTATTGGAACGCCTCAACAGTCGAATTGATTCATAAGATTAGAGATATTCGTAGAAGCGGAGTTCAGGCATACATTACAATGGATGCAGGCCCACAGGTGAAAGTGCTTTGCCTTCCCGGAGACCTGAATGAAGTTTGTGATACCCTTAAAACGACTTCCGGCGTGCAAAGGATAATAACGGCCCGGCCCGGCCCTGGTGCAACAGTTGAAGTTATTGAATAAAAAAGCACGGAATGAACTCTTTAAAAGTTAAAGCATCTGCTCCCGGTAAACTTATTTTGCTGGGGGAATATGCCGTACTTGAAAATGCTCCGGCGCTTGTTGCGGCGGTTAATAAACAGTGCAGGGTGGAAATTAAATCTGTTGCAGGTCCTCTTTTTAATTTTGCTGCACCTAACCTCGGTTTGTTTGATTTGGAATTTACACTTGATTCTGATGGCAATGCACAAATTATAAATGTTAAAAACGGATCTTCTTCTAAAAAAACAGGATTTATATTTTCGATCCTGAAATATGTTGTCTCGCGAGCCGGTTATAAAATGGCATCAGCTGATATTAAAATTGATACATCCGATTTTTACCATCCGCTTTCAAAACAAAAATTAGGATTGGGTTCCAGTGCCGCTCTTACGGTATCATTTTTAAAAGCACTAAAAGAGTATTCGGGTGATAATTGGTTTGGAAGCAATATTTTTGGTGAAGCATTGAAAGCACACCGGGCTGCCCAGGGCAAACTTGGCAGTGGTGTTGACATTGCTTCAAGTGTTTCAGGCGGGATAATAGAGTATCGAATGCCGTCATTGAAAATGATTTCAGAAGCTGCGATTAACCAGCTCGATTGGCCTGAAAATTTACATGTAATTGCAATCTGGACAGGATCATCCACATCAACCCGTTCATTTGTTCGCAATGTTCAGGCTTTCCGGGATAAAATCCCGCATGTTTACAGCAGCATAATGGAAAAAATGAATGATCTCTGCGA
>JBHJOO010000292.1:0-6705 GCA_050329675.1 Balneolaceae bacterium | reverse complement strand
CGTGGTTATCTCTCTTTCTTTTCCGGTTTTGAGATCAATCCAATAGATATTATTATTACGTACAAAAGCAGCTCTGTCACCCTGTGGTGAAAAATCAGCGTATTGCTGTTTACCACTTTTCTGCGTTAGTTTTTTAAATTCACTACGGGGAATATCATAAATATAGTAATCGGCCTTTGAACTTCTTCTCCAGATTTCTTCAACATCTGTTTGCAGAAGTAGTTTTTCTTCATTTTGTGAGAACTGATACTTATCAATTTCCCCGCTTCCCGGATAAGCTTCATTAAGCGATTTGCTTGTAACAAGAACTTCAAACTCACCGGTAAGAATACTGTGTTTTCTGATCTCTTTTCCCCGGTTCGCATTAGCTATAGTGGTGTAATATTCACCATCTTGCATCCAGCTAATATTTGCAACAGCAGAAGTAGAAAAAGTACCATCAAAGATGTTGAAAAATGATATTTCCCGTGGTTGTGCGTGAATTTCAAAAAATCCTGCAAGAATAAGGAAAAGAGCAAATACCTTTTTCATAATGGGTAAGGAGTAAATTCAAAAAAACCGGTTCTCCAGTATCGGCTTTTAATGATTGTGCAGAACCATTTTTAATAAACGGGAGACCTTCTGTTTCATTTTAGTGCGAGGGATAATAAAATCAAGAAAGCCATGTTCAAGCAGATACTCAGCTGTCTGAAAGCCTTCAGGCAAATCCCGCCCAATTGTCTGACGTATGACCCGGGGCCCCGCAAAACCGATAAGAGAGCCAGGTTCTGCAATATTAAAATCACCCAGCATTGCATAACTCGCTGTAACTCCTCCGGTTGTTGGGTTTGTCATGATTGAAATATAAGGCACTTTCTCTTCTTCGAGTAAAGCCAGGCTTGCCGATGTTTTAGGAAGCTGCATCAGGCTCAAAACGCTTTCCATCATTCTTGCACCTCCTGATTGAGAAATAATAATCAGAGGCATCTTGTTTTTTTTTGAGTGATCAATAGCGAGACAAAGCCGTTCACCTACAACAGATCCCATACTGCCACCGATAAATGAAAAATCCATACAGGCAATAACAACATCAAGTTCATTCATTTTGCCCACACCTACACGGCAGGCGTCTGTTAGCCCGGTGCTTTTCTGGTATTCTTTCAATCTCTCCTCGTATTTCTTTCTGTCTGTAAATTTCAGCGGATCATCAGGCAGAATATGCTGTCCGATTTCCGAGAACTTACCATCGTCAAATAAAAATGAAAAATACTCTTTACTTCCTATCCTGAAATGATAACTGCTAAGAGGATCAACCCATAAATTTTCCTCCAGCTCCCGCCGGTGAATGGTCTCGCCAGTAGTCGGTACTTTTACCCAAACCCCCTCGGGCATATCTTTCTTTTTATCGGTATGTATGTTGGAGTCTTTTCTTTTAAACCAGGACATATTTTTTTATTTGATGATAGTTAAAAATAATGAATCTGACACGAAGCAAAAAAACAAATTCAATTCAGTAACAGGTCAACATCACAATATACAAGGATTGGATTCAATTTTCGCAAATAATCATGGGGTTTGAGTCAGTAATCAGTAGACAGTTGAGCGGAGCGAAATCCCGACAGTGAGAAATTCGATCAGGAGCATGTGTATAACTCTGTCGGGGTAGGCAGTTGAGCGGAGCGAAATCCCGACAACGAGAAATTTAATCAGGAGCAAGTATATGACGCTGTCGGGGCAGGCAGGTGTTTACATTTTTGGTTTTACAGGGAACTTTGTGGCTTCCGGAATCTCTATTCGGGTGTATTTTTTGTATTGTTTACTACCTGATTCATGGTAAGATAAAACGGTTCAAACATCACAGAATCTTCTTTATTGAAAAATTTGTTCGACTTATTTGATGAATATACTTGCAACAGATTTTTTGCCGAAATGACGTCTTCATAAAAAACATGTATACGGGAAAGATCAGGCAAACTCAATCTTTCAATACCTGTACCGGCGACAGCATCACCCGGTTTTATCATTTTTTCGATTTCAGATAGACTTTTTATTTCCGGTTTTCCAGATGGTACAGGTAAACTATCAACAACTGAAAATTTCTGATAATAAAGATGGATTCGCCGTGCATCAATCACAGCATGTATGGATTTTACTGAACTTTTTGAAAAAACTGCACCGGCTGCAATAGAATGAAGTGATCCGATTGAATAAAGCGGCACATCATGCCGGAAAAGGAGGCCCTTTACTGCTGCTGCCCCTATGCGAAGCCCTGTATAAGACCCCGGGCCTTCATTTATGAGAATCGCATCAAGGTCTGAAATAGTAATATTATGACTTTTAAAAAGCTCATCAATATAAAGAAACAGTTTTTCGGAATGCTCGCCATTCCCGGTACTTCTTTTTTCAAATATCCGGTTTTGAATCTCTAATGCTACGGAGCAGACGGGTGTTGCCGTATCAATAGCAAGAATCATGATCGTCTGTCTTCAATAAACCATTCATCGTTGCTCAAGGTAACCCATCGCTCGTACAACCTGCGAAGCTGGGAATAAAGGTCAGCCGGAAATTCTTTATTACTAATTTCAACATTGAATATGTAAACTATTTTTTGTTTATCTGTACTGTATGATTCTGTAAGGCTTGCACCCGGCAGGTTTGTGCTTCTGCTTTCATTAGCTTCTTCAACATTAAACCCTTCAGGTACAGATATTTCATAACGAATTCTGATTTTTTCAGGAGCATCCAGTGTTATAGGAGCTTCTCTCGTTGTGGACTCAAAAGGGTTCCGGAAGAGATATCCCACTATCATGGGCCTGAATTGCAGGCCATCGGTAAAACTTGCTGCATATTCTTCCATTTTAAAATCAGCCTGAAGATTTACTCTCTGATTTTTGGGGCCGGTTCTTTCAATTTTAGTATTGCTGATTTCGGCATCGGTATAGGCTTCAAAAAAAATACTTTTGGCTACTTCGTTTGCGGTTTTTCCTGATTGAGATTCTTTTCTGAGTTGTTGTGCCGGGTAACCAGCCGTCGATACCGATATAGTTCCGCTTAATGTACCATCAGCCGAGACCGAGGCCTTTAAATCAACTTCCAGATCGAAACGGCTCTCTTTTGGTTTGATATCGAGCCACTTATGTGATTCGTTTTTGATCAGCAGCCCTTGTTCGTTATACGATTCAACCGGGATAAGGTCGGGGCTGCTTTCAGGGAAACTTGCATCCATAAAGTATTCCCTGCCATTAATGTAACTAACCACAAGCATTCTGTTAAATTGATAAACTGAAGGGAACGCTTTATTGATCCGTCCGAAATCCCTTCCTGATATATAAAGCGGCCAGGCATCAATATCAGCTCCCCGCAACATTGAAAGCAGCACCATATTTATATCTGCCTGATTTGACGGCTCGCCCTCAAGTACTTTTGAAAAATCATCTCCCGAAAAGGCACCGTTCATTCCGTTAAATTGGGCTTTTGAATTAACAAGATTAAAAATACTATCCTGTATCGCAATTTCATCCTCCAGTGAATTTGCAATCTGTTTACCCATCTCTTTTAATTCAATGTTTTTATCTACAATTTTCATGGGGTTGACCGTTCGCCTGATCTGGGCCGCGACCAGGTCCCAGCTGTTATCAAGCGGCTGCCTCGGAATCCCGAACTCGCTGATCTGGAATTTCAGTTTGCCTCTAAGATCATCAATAGAAGAAATGTAAGCGGATTCACTAATTGCAGGAATGTTTTGAGCACTCCATTTCTGAACCAAAACAGGCTCCGGCCTGCTATATGAAAATACCAATGGTATGTTGCTGGTGTCCACTCTCTGTTCAACCATTTTCAGGTCAAAATTGATATTTTCCGGAACCACATCAAAACGCAGATATCTCTCATTTAAAAGTGTAAGAGAAGCTTTTCTTGTTGGTACCCGGTGTGAGAAATAAAAATCGGGAAGTTCCTCAATATATCTTCTGATCACGCGATAGCGGTATTCAATAATGGAACCCTTCTGAACATTTGGCATTGTAAATTCACGAACCTTATACCGTGTATTTAAGTCAACGGTACGAAAATCATCCTGGTTCAATTCATCTTTACTGCCATCCGGCTGATGTGTTATGGCCTTCAAATTCACGATCTCTTCCATATTATCGGAATAATAATACGGGATTCCCACCAGTGAAGCCTCTGTTTTAGCCAGTTCATCATCCGAGTAAACCTTTATTCTGATGTGATAATCTATAATCGAAACGATGTTGCCCTTGATTTCATCAAACCGCACCACCGCTTCTTTCAGAAGATACTCAAAGGGAGTGCCATCACTTCTGCTGATCTTGTATAGAGAGTCCGGAATCACGCCAAACTCACTCTCCTGTAAATCCAGAGCTGAACGAATGACACCCCTTTCCTGTGCCTGTACCCCGTATGCTACAGCAGAAAGTAAAATTGTAACTAAGAAAGTAATTCTAATCATAAACTGGTTCACCAAATCAGAAAAAAATATTTCATAATCTTAACGTATTAACTACAAAATGATTTTTATGGTATATAGCAATTGCCCTGCCTGTGAAATTCATGTCGATATACGGAGAGTTTTTAGATTTTGAGCGAATCTCCTTTTTAGTATAGATCCACTTTTCATCCGTATTAAAAATAGTGAGATTTGCCTTTTGTCCCGTTTCAATTTTCGGTACTTCCAGCTTTAATATCTTCCGCGGATTAACTGCCAGTTTTGCGATCAGGGTTTCCAAATTTAATTTACCTGTTTTCAAAAGGCATTTTACAGTTACGGGCCAGGCGGTTTCAAGCCCGATAATGCCATTTGGCGCATAAATAAATTCTACTTCTTTCTCATCAACGGCGTGCGGGGCATGATCTGTACAAATAGCATCAATCGTACCATCGGCCAGCCCTTCGATCATAGCTTCTATATCATCCTGTGTACGAAGTGGCGGATGCATCTTGCAATTTGTATCATAATTCCGGCGTTCAATTTCTTCATCAGTGAGATCAAAATGGTGGGGACATACCTCGGTGGTTACATTCACTCCTTCAGCTTTTGCCCTGCGAACCAGGTCTGCACCTTTCCGGGTACTGATATGAGCCACATGAATGTGTCCTCCTGTATAATTTGCAAGCAAAATATCCCGGGCGATCATCACCTCTTCGGCAATACCAGGTGTTCCGTCCAGCCCCAGTTTGGTTGATATTTTTCCCTCATGCATATGACCCGGCCGTGAAAGCGCAAGATCTTCTTCATGATTGATTACAGGCATACCAAGCATTGACGAATATTCCAAAGCTACCCGCATCACCTGCGAATTATAAACAGGGTCACCGTCATCACTGAAAGCTACCGCACCCCCATCTTTCATATCCGCCATTTCAGCTATCGACTCCCCTTTTCGATATTTGGTTACGCAACCGATAGGATGCACTTCAACAGGCAAAGATTCTGCCCGTTTTTTGATATACTCAACCACATCCCGTGTATGAATTGGCGGATTGGTATTCGGCATACAGGCAATTTCTGTAAATCCGCCAAAGGCTGCCGCCTGGCAACCGGTCTCAATTGTCTCTTTATGCTCATATCCCGGTTCCCTCAAATGAACATGCATATCCATCCAGCCGGGACTTACATAGGCCCCATTTGCATCAAACACAGCTTCAGAACTTTTTTGAGAAAGATTTTCACCTATTTCAACAATTTTTCCGCTATTGATGCGAATATCCGTTTTCTTCCTGCTTACTTTTTCAGCTTTGGCAATTTTAATATTTTTTAAAAGAAGATCAGGTGTATGAGTCATAAATGAACTGTTATTTTTGCGTAGAATATAGGCTGAAATGAACTCAAATTCGATTTAAACTATACATTGAGTTACTTATTTTTCTTGATTAAGGCACATTTCAAAACAGATAGTACAAAAAACACCCGTTATTTTAGCTGTCCTGGGTGATTTGTTATAAAAATATCATCTTGAAAACAGAATGATGTATGATTACAAGAATCTTTCTTAGCTTAACGCTTCAATCCGGTAAGTTAATCCTAAAATAAATTATGGCGAATCAAGCAAGCTTATTTTCCGACATCCCATCTGTCACAGAGCTTACAAATCAAATCAAAGAGCTTCTTGAATCCAACTTCTTTGAAGTTATGGTTGAAGGTGAAATAAGTAATGTTAAAAAAAGCCGTAACGGGCATATATACTTTACAATTAAAGATGAAAATGCCCAGATGCCGTGTGTGATCTGGAGGGGTGTCAGCCAGCGGCTTCAGGCAGATCTTATTGACGGCCAGCAGGTAATTCTTGGCGGCAGCCTGCAGGTTTATGCACCTCATGGACGTTACCAATTGATTGTCTCGTTTGTAGAACAGGCTGGTATTGGAGCCCTTCAAAAAGCTTTTGAGAAGCTAAAAGAGAAATTGAAGAAAGAAGGACTATTTGATGACATTCACAAGAAACCTTTACCTGAATTCCCTGAACGGATCGGGGTAATTACTTCAGCAACCGGAGCTGCTTTTCAGGATATCCGGTCTGCTCTCGAAAAACGCTGGCCGGTTGCAACTATTTATCTTTTTCCTGCCAGTGTTCAAGGCGTGAACGCGGCACCCGAACTGGTTAAAGCGATGAAATGGTTTTCAAAAAACAAGACAGTTGATGTTTTAATCATAGGCCGCGGCGGAGGCTCTTTGGAAGATCTCTGGGCATTTAATGAAGAAGCTGTTGC
>JBHJOO010000184.1:0-15581 GCA_050329675.1 Balneolaceae bacterium | reverse complement strand
CGCGGAGCGGACTTGCCCTGAAATACGGCATCACCATGCTGAATACGCCGGGAACCATTGATGCAGACTACAGGGGAGAAGTGAAAGTTCTTGCTGTGAATCTGGGCAGTGAACCATTTACTGTTAACCATGGAGACAGAATCGCCCAAATGGTGATTGCACCGGTAACACAGGCAACGATTCGTGAAGTTAAAAAGTTAAATGATTCGGAGCGGGGCTCCGGTGGATTCGGTAGCACCGGAATGCAATAACCCTGATTACAATTTCTGATTCATACTCTCAAACAATTGTATGGCGAAAACTTCTCTGTAAATCCTGAACTTTGGATAATAAATTCAAATCATATATTGATCTGGTTCGGTTCAACCACAATTACCGCCGATTGTGGTTCAGTCAAATTATATCCAATTTCGGAGACTGGTTCGGAATCCTGGCTGTGTATGCAATTATACAGCGATTTAGCGGATCAGAACTATTGCTGGGCCTTATCATTGTAGTAAAAATGTTAAGCCTGGCTTCTTTTTCGCCAATTGCAGGATTTATTACCGACCGCTTTAACAGGCGCCAGCTTATGATTTGGTGTGATATTCTGCGCGGCCTCATTGTTCTTGGTTTTTTGTTGATCGTATCATTCGAAACACTGTGGCTCGCCTATCTTTTGATGGCACTGCAAATGGCACTTTCTGCTATATTTGAACCGGCTAAAACGTCATCTATTCCGAATGTGACCTCATCCGGTGAACTTGTGAATGCCAATATTCTTTCGGCGGCGTCGTGGAGTGTCATTTTTACATTAGGAATGGCAATTGGCGGATTTGCAACCGGTTATCTTGGTACGGATGCTGTATTTATTATCAATTCGATAAGCTATCTGATTTCAGGATGGTTCATTTTCAGGGCAGATATTCCGCAAAAAGAGATGACAAGAGAGGAAAAAGAAAAAAACAGGAATCCGGTTACCGGAATTATTGAAGGTTTCAGATTCCTGATAGCGAACAAGCAGGTGTTGCGGCCTGCGCTGGCCAAGGGAACCTTTACAATGTGCCTGGGGGCACTTGTCTATATGCTGATTATTGTTGCCGAAGATGTGTTGATGATGGGAAGCGTGGGGCTTGGTATACTCTATGCATCTCGCGGTATCGGTACAGGAATCGGGCCGGTGGTCGGCAGAAGGCTTTTTAAAAGAGAAGCAGGCTGGATTCGGGCCATCGGTTTTTTTATGATTTTTACATCGGTCTGCTATGTTTTTGCAAGCAGTATGGATACCCTGTTCTGGGTCTCCTTTTTTGTTTTAATTGCTCATATGTCATCCGGCTCAAACTGGGTGATGAGTACCGTGCTGCTGCAGCGCCGGGCGCCGGATGTTTTTCGGGGACGTGTATTCAGCACCGAATGGCTTTTGTTCACTCTGGCTCAGTCTATATCGGTAACAGCGGCTGCACTTATTCTCGAATTTAATATTTTTACAATCCGCGAAACCATGATACTTTTTTCCGTTCTGCTTGGCCTGTCAGGTATTTTTTGGCTGTTTAAAGTGGTGCCGGGTGAAGAGAGATATACGGTTCATATATCTGGCAGAAGTGAACCGCTGCCTGCTGCAAGAAGGGAATTTTGATTTTTTTATGGTTACAAAAGCGAATCTCTCTGTTTCCAATCAAGTAATGTTGTAGAAATAACTCTGCGGGAAGCCGTGCCGAACACTGCGCGACACTTTGGTTTCTTTCATCGAGGCACTTCGAAAAGGTACGTAATTGTAAATAAGACAGTTCCCATAATCATGAATTTCAGTAGCTTGATGAGCTTTCCCGGTTTTGAACCACAGAGTGGCACAGAGTTATTCGCAGAGTTACACAGAGTGATGGTCAATCGTTAGAAAATTATGAACTGGTTTTCCGGGCTTTCCAGGAGGAGAATAGCAGCAGGGCAAGGCCGGTGTTTTGCAGGATTTTGGCGGGGCCGATTTCATCATTAATAAAATCCCCAAAACATCCGCACAGTTCACGGATACCGATGGCATGTAATAACCCAATGATTAGTGTAAAAAATAATAAGAGAACGGCACTACAGATAATGCCGGTGTCGGGCTTGAAAGTAAGTAGCCAGATCATTGCAAGTTCGGTAATAATAAGTAAAGATAATAGAAATTCAGGAGTATTAGCCGGAGGGTTCAACGCATTAACTATAATGTAGAATGAGCCTGGGTTTGTGAATTTTCCTAAAACAGCCGCAATAAAAAGTAAAATCATCAAAAATCTTGGGCCGTTTGTCCAGAGTTGAAAGAGATTTTTTTTATTCATAATCATGATATTGATATTTTTTACTTCCAGCCTCCTTTAACTTCCCAAATAACCAGTTTCCCCAAATTTTCGGGGATACCTGCAAGATGAGTATTTGATACCGCCATAGATTGAAGTTGTTTGGGCAATTTGTAACTATACTGGTAATCACCATTTTCGAGATTGTATACATCTACCGTCTCTCGTCTTGATTCAACTCGTTGCTCATGTGGAAACCAGACAAAATTATTTCTGATTAGCACATGGATTTCATCACCAACAATATGAACACCACTGGTTGTTTGTTCCCACGATGTATAGTCAACTGAATTGACACGCCCAACATCATTTGCATAGTATGGTTCAATTTTGGGAAAGTCCGGTGATGATATAGGCTTGCGGAAATATTCAATCGTACCAGTGACAGAATATTTAACCAGGTAGTTAATATGAATCAATGCAGAAATTATACTTTTATCCGGTGCCATAGTGAAATTGCTAACAAGTACACCTGACCACAAAGGGGGATCATCAACAAGCACTTCCATCTGATCTATGAAATCTCCGGAAAGTGTATAGCGTTTTATATAGTTATCAAATCGTTTTTCGAGTAAATATTCAGTCGTGCCTACAGGTAGTACTCTTAGCGGAACCACAGGAAATTCAATAATCTGAAAATTATCTTTATTTTTTGGATTTAATATCGTTGCACGATTGTTCATGGGGTCGAGTGCCCACACGTTTCCGGATTCATCTATTCTTAAATCGGATATGTGAAGAAATTCACCTGGGCCACGCCCATTTCCCGCACCCAAACTGTTGATAAGTCTTGCCTTTGTATCGTATATGTTGACAACAAGATTATTTAGATCTTCAGCATACAAAATACTATCAGATTTGAATACCATATTATTAGATTCGAGGAATTCTGCTGAGACTCCAGATTCTCTGAATTCAAAATCCCTCCATTGTCTTTCTTTCAAAGTTTGTTCTACAGGCTGCACAATCCATGCTCCCTTAAGATCAGTTATTGATTTGTTTTTTTGTTTGAAAAAATAGAATAGAATAAAAAAAAAGGAAATAAATATTACCGGGACCCAGACATTGATTTTCATGATCAAAAGTATATTTCTGATAAATAAAGTGGGGGGAAATATAAAAATTACCCCCACTCTAATATTTGCTTATTTATGTTTACGGCAGACCACATACACCGGAAGTCACACAGTCGCCACCTTTTCCACAATATCCACAGCTGTCTTCCTCTCCGGGCAGTTGATTAGCAAAAGCATCTGCTGGCAGTTGTCCAATCATCAAACTTCCCGCGAAGAGCAGGGCACCGAGCAGGCCGGTGATTTTTTTTAAATCAGGTTTGAAGGTTTTCATACGCATAACTCATTTAGTTTACTGTTTCAGTGTACTTCAATTAACTGAAAAAAATGGGGGGGGTATCACAAAGACGTAACAAAACGGTTTAAAAAATTTAACTTTGTCCGGATGACGTATATTTTTTCCAATTCACATCACTCAAAATGCTTTCTCTCTTTTTCAAAATCTTCGTTACTGATCAGACCCTGTTGCCACAATCCCGTCAGGTAATTCATCTTGTCAAGAGTTCCCGGAGGGTGATGTTCTTCAGATGGTTTTCTGGCTTTTGATTGTTCTAATCTCTTTTTTTCAGCCGCAACGGCATGTTCGATAGCCCCGGCCATTTGGTGCGGATCACGGACTCCCCGAATTTCCATCGTGGCTGCAGCTGTTGAAAGCAGGATATCACCACTTGAGAATTTTTTATCGATCCAGCGCTGACGGACATTTACACCGGTAATGTTGGCAAGCTCCATTCTCTGTGTATATTTGCTATCCCGTGATATGATATAACGATCATAGATCTCGTAATGAAAGGCTTTCCTGGATTTATTCGCACGCCATATAATATATATACCTATTCCAAAAAGTGGAATCAGAAGAATTCCCCACAAATACCACCAGAACCAGGAGCGCCAGTCTGGTGTTAACTCAATTTTCTTTTCTCCAGCCATAGGTTTGTGATCTTATTATAACATAATTCTTTGAAACATTTCTTTTTCAGTAAAAACAATTCATAAGCTATTCACATTCCGGTGTTACTATATTCACTTCTAAAACAGCTGAGGAATTTTGTATATTTACATTTCTGATAAATAAATATTGATTCACAAAAATTGAAGCTCTGGAAGTATATTGTTGCTGTGTGGATGACGGTTGTTATTACAGCCGGTTTTCTGATACCCATACCGGAAATTCCGATTCTTGAGGAATCAGCACGCAATCTTTTTTTACATGTTCCGATGTGGTTTACCATGATGACTGCCTTTCTGATGGCTTTCTGGTACAGCATCCGGTACCTGAATGATGAGAATGAAGCATTCGACAGAAAGGCGGAAACAGCTACAGCTGTGGGCCTTGCATTCGGGGTTTGCGGCCTGTTAACCGGCTCGTTGTGGGCGCGTTTTACATGGGGTACCTGGTGGACTTTCGCCGAGCCCAGGATGAATTTATCCGCATTGGCAATGCTGATATTTGTGGCCTATTTTATTTTGAGATCGGCATTTAATGATCCGGAAAAAAGAGCAAAAATTTCATCTGTATATAATATTTTTGGTATTACCACAATACCATTCTTACTTTATATCATACCAAGGCAGCTGCCAAGCTTGCATCCGGGAGCAGATGGAAACCCGGCATTCAGTGAATTAACGGCTCCTGAATTGCGTTACATTTTCTATCCGGCTGTGATCGGCTTTATCGGGCTTGCCATCTGGATTATGGACATTGTGAATCGTTATAAAAACATCAAACACCAATTGAATTATCAGGCTGAATGAAATTATTTTTTGCACAAGAACAATCACTGATGCCCGTTGATACCCTGATACAAAGCTACTCGGATAAATGGGATGGTGCCGGGGGTATTGAAAATGCTTCGGCGTTTGTTCAGTTGCTGGCATCGAATGATCTGATTTTTGTTGTTCTTGGAGTCAGCCTCATCATTTGGTTCGTATTGCTATTTTATATGATAAAAGTTGACCGCAAAGTGTCTAAACTTGAAAAAGAAATTGAATCCGGTAAATCATGAAACCTAAATTAATCATTGGCGTTTTTTCTATTGTTCTATTCACATCATTGTTGATGTATAATTTTGGCAACAGCATCAGTACCTATGTCAATTTTGAAGAAGCGGACGGGTACAGCGGTGCACATGTAATCGGCGTATGGGATGATACCGAAGAGTATGGATTCTCACGTGAAACCATGCAGTTTTCTTTTCATATGAAAGACCAGGATGGAAACTCAAGGCGGGTTATTTATCCGCGCCCGAAGCCAAATAATTTTGAACAGGCAACCCAGCTCGTTGTAATTGGCGAGCTGAGAAATAATGTTTTCTACGCAAGCGAAATGCTGATGAAATGTCCATCCAAATACAATGATCCTTCGGAAGCTGAATTTGTAAATGCTGAGGAAAGCTGATTATTGATGTTGGGTTTAACAGGAAATCTGGTTCTGTCTGCTGCATTTGTTTTTGCTCTCACCGGCCTGATTACCTACGCACTGGCTGCAAACAGGCAAAGTGAACGGCTCGAAATAATATCCGACCGCCTCTGGATAGCCAAGGGTGTTACTATTCTTATAGCATCAGCAGTTCTGATTTATCTTATCATTGATCATCAGTTCCAATTTTTTTATGTGTGGAATTATTCCAGTCTTGATCTGGAATTTCATTATCTGCTTTCCACATTTTGGGGCGGACAGGAGGGCAGTTTTATGCTCTGGATATTGTGTTCCTTTTTGATCGGGCTTGGACTGATTCGTTGGACCAGAAAACCATATAAAGCCCCCGTCATGTTTGTGATGATGCTGACACAGGTTTTTTTAATCAGCATGATTATTGGCTGGGAGTTTTTGGGCGTAAAGCTTGGGGCTTCACCTTTCAGGACAATTGCTCAGGAAATGCCGAATGCACCCTTCATCCAGGCAAATCCCGGATTTGTTCCGCAGGATGGTACAGGATTGAACGACCTGCTTAAAAGCCCGTGGATGATGATTCATCCCCCGGTACTTTTTATAGGCTTTGCAATGATGACAGTGCCATTTGCATTTGCCATTGCATCACTTTGGACCCGCACATACAACGAGTGGATTCGTCCTGCCCTGCCTTGGACTCTCGGTGCCAATCTTGCACTTTTGACAGCTATTTTTCTTGGTGGATACTGGGCATATGAAACACTTTCATTTGGCGGTTACTGGGCATGGGATCCCGTAGAGAATGCTTCATTTGTACCCTGGCTTATTGGTACGGCCGGAATTCATGCAATGATTATTCAGCGCAAAAGCTCAAGAGCACATAAGGCTTCCATATTCTTTGCAATATTAGCATACATAGCAGTTGTTTATGAAACATTTCTTACCAGATCAGGTGTACTGGCAGATCAATCTGTGCACAGTTTTGTAGATCTTGGATTATACGGTCAATTACTGGTCTATATGCTGATTATGATCATTATCGGAATCGGTTTCTTTATGTACCGTTACAAAGAGTTGCCAAGCCCGGAGAAAGAAGCAGGAATTCTTACGAAAGAATTTTTCACTTTTTCAGGATCCATGCTTCTTTTTATACTCGGTGCGGTTATTATTCTGGGTACAAGCTCACCCATTATCGGTAAACTTTTTGTAAGTAATCCCACCCCGCCCGATATAAGTTTTTATAATGACTGGAGTATGCCGATTGCTATTATCATGGCATTTATGACGGTAATCGGTCAGTATCTCTATTGGCAAAAGCATGATTGGGAATCTCTTGCAGGAGCGTTAATTACTCCGCTGCTGCTCACCTCTATTCTTGCAACACTCAGCATTGTAATGGGCGGGGTTCGTGATCTGTACTATATGCTTTATATTTTTGCCGGATGGTTTACGGTTATTGGTAACGGCTCTTTAATGCTTTATCTCATCAAAAAAAATCCGAAAATGATCGGAGGTGCACTTACTCATGTCGGTTTTGGAGTCCTCTTGCTGGGAATACTGGCTTCGTCAGCCTATAACGAACAGCTGCTTGATGAACGGGCGGCCAATTACAATCTCAGGGTTGAGCAGGGAGAGGCTTTTGATGATCAGGGTTTTCAAATCATACAGAAAGTTGAAATGTTCGAATTGAAGCTGAACCGGCCCACGCTTGTTGCTAATAAATATATGGTTACGTATGAAGGCTACACCCTGTCTGATTCTCCACGTCCGGGCCAGCAGACCTATCGGCTGAAATTCGAACCCATCGATGGCAGCAAGCCATTTTATATGAATCCCGATGTTTATCCGATGTTAACATCATCTACGGCCAATAATATAGAATGGTCCGTTGATCCGTATGTGCGGACCGGGCTGACAAGTGATATCTATTTGTATGTTGCCGGCAGCGGTTACGTCGCAAAACAAAATGAACTGGTCAAAAAAAGAAACAATCTTCAGCCGGTATCAGAACGGCCAGAGATTGATGATCAAAATGAACAGATTATTGAAATCAAAAAAGGTGAAACGCTGAATGCAGGAAATTTCCGATTCACATTTGATGATTTTCGCCCTGCAAGTGAAGAGCATCTGCCCGATAGCACCCTGATAGGCATTCGATCCATGATAACCGTGCAGCATGAACCAAGCGGCAGCACATACGAAACAGTGCCGCTATTTGCCGTTTATACTGAAAATGGCAGAAGTTATACGTATTCACCGCCCCTTGAACTTGAAAAATGGGGTTTAATTATTCAGTTTACATCTGTAAATCCTGATAATGATTCCATTGACCTGACAATCAGAGGACTTGAAGAGGAATTTGAGGAAGACTGGGTAGTGGTAGTTGCCGAAAAAAAGCCGTTTGTTTCTGCAGTATGGCTTGGAACTTTTTTATTAATGGGTGGATTTAGCGTTTCTATTTTCCGACATTGGTCTCGTGAAAAACATGCACAAAAATAAATACCGTTTCATTATTCTGTTGGTATTTGGTTTGATTTTAACCATTCAGCCTATACTTGTTCATGCTCAGCCCGATCCGCGTGGGGCTCTCCTGCGGTCAGTAGTGGTGCCCGGATGGGGACATCACTATGTTGACAAAACGGACTGGACGAGAGGCCAGGTTCACCTTGCCGCAGATGTGGTTTTACTGGCTGCTTTTTTTGGATTGAATATCCGATCCAATAATTTGCAGGATCAGGCTATGACACTTGCGCAGCTTCGTGCTGGTGTAAATGCAGCAGAAAAAGACAGGGCTTTCAGGCTGGCAATTGGCCGGTTTAATTCTCTTGAAGAACATAACGATTTTCAGCTTAGAAGCAGAAATTTTGATCAGCTTATCGAAGACACCCCGTCAAACCGCTGGAGATGGGCTTCGTCTGATGATCGTAACAGATACAGCAGCCTTCGTGATAGCGCAGACAGAATAGATTCTCAACTTCCGGCATTTATTACACTTCTTGTAGCAAACAGGGTTGTTGCAGGGGTTAGTGCATTTGTGCGTGCTAAAAATAAAATAAATGTTCCCGAAATATCCATTTCTCCTGTAATTGATCAACCCGGCAGTACATCAGGTTTGGTTGCTAATATCCGAATTGCTTTCTAAACCTGATTTCTTAATCGAACTGAGGTTCTAAATTTATGCCACGGTGGAAACTTACGATACGCTATGATGGTACGAATTATGCAGGGTGGCAATCTCAGCCTGATCAGCCAACGATTCAGCAAGAAATAGAAAAAGCGTTGGGCTCTCTTTTCCAAAAAAAAATTGAAGTGGTCGGGCAGGGGCGAACGGATGCCGGTGTTCATGCCGAAGGACAGACGGCACATTCCGATTTTCCGGAATTATTCAAAATTCCACGTCTTATTCATGCGCTCAGAGGGCTGCTTCCGCCGGATATTGCAGTTGTGGATATCCGGAAAACGGAGGATGATTTTCATGCAAGATTCAGTGCTTTATCAAGACAATACCGGTATCAGATTATAACGGTTGAAAATCCTGTGATAAGGAACTTCACCTGGTTCCCGGCAAAACCGCTGAACTTCGATTTGCTGAATTCCTGTGCCGCCCTTGTGAAAGGGACGCATGATTTTGTCAATTTTTCAAAAACGGATGCTCGTGAATTTGGAACAACTGTTTGCACAATTGAACATTCTGAGTGGGTGACAAAAGATGAAAATATCATGTACAGAATATGGGGAAACCGTTTTTTACGGCATCTTGTCCGTCGTCTCGTTGGGTCGATGTACCTTACGGCAACAGGCAGAATGGAGATAAAAACATTTGAAGAGATGCTGAAAGCTCCGGAAATGGAGGTTAAAGGGTTTTCAGCACCGGCCAAAGGCCTGATACTGGAAAAAGTATTCTATTGATGTATGCCGGGGTCTCATTTATTTTCTATTTATTTAAAAAATAAACTCCAGAATTTGCCGGGCAATTGCAGCTTTTTTTCCTGTAAATTCTCTCTTTTTTTCTTTTCCAACTAAAAGCAGGTGGTTTGTCTGCGTCTCAAAACCGGCATTTCTTTCAAGAAGGTTATTGGCAAGAATCCAGTCGGCGTTTTTCTTTTTAAGTTTACGCAGGGCGTTCTCTTCAAGATTTTCGGTTTCCATTGCAAAACCGATCAGAATTTGGCCCTCTTTCCTGTTTTCCCCGAGCCATTGCAAACAGTCAGGATTCGGTTTTAATTTAATGGAAGATTCTGCCTGTTCCTTTTTTATTTTTGATTTGGAAGTAACGGCCGGTGAAAAATCAGAAACGGCTGCTGCCATAATAAATACATCCGCTGAGTGATATTTTTGAATCAGCGCAAAAAGCTCGGATGCAGATGTAAACGATTCACTATGCAAATAATCCGGAACAGGTTCAGAAACAGTCCCGTATAGCAGTGTTACACTGGCCCCAAGCTGATGGGCGGCTTCTGCCATGGCAATCCCCATTTTACCGCTGCTTGGATTAGAGATGTAGCGTACCGGGTCCAAAAACTCCCGCGTAGGGCCGGCTGTTACCACTACATGTTTACCTGATAATTTTCCTTTCTCAGGCTTTCCGGACAAAATTGAAACTATCTTTTGGTAAATAACACCGGATTCGGGTAACCGGCCTTTCCCTTCCAAACCGCTTGCAAGATAGCCGGTTTCCGGTTCCAGGATATTGTAGCCGTAAGTTCGGGCTAATTCCAGGTTTTTTTGAACGGATGGATGATCATACATTTCACCATCCATAGTTGGGCAAAGTAAAATCGGACAGCGGGCGGCCAGAACAGTTGACGTAAGCATATTGTCTGCCTGGCCATGTACAAGTTTAGCAAGTGTATTCGCCGTACAAGGTGCAATTACCAACAGGTCAGCCCATTCACCCCAATGTATATGTTTTGTCCAGTTTTCGCTGTCGGTGTTATCATTGAAAATATCAACGGCTACCTCATTCCGGGAGAGCGAGCTGAATGTTTCAATGCCTACAAACCGGGTAGCGGCTCTTGTCATAGTGACTCTCACCTCTGCACCTTCTTTTTGCAGCTCTCTCAGTAAAAAAACCGTCTTATAGGCGGCAATTCCACCGGTAACGCCAAGAATTATGCGCTTACCGGATAACATAATTAAAATTCCTTATCAGGATAACGGTAGTAAATTTTATCATTGATCATTTCATCAACGGAGCGCTGAGTCGGATGCGGAAGTTTTTCGAATGCTTTTGAAATACGCTCTTGTTCTTCATTAAACGTAAATTCATCTTCCTCTTCAAATCCTTCAAAATATTTGAGTTTGTCATCCAGTTCCAGTTTTTCCTGTGCAGCAATCTGGCGGGCACGTTTCGACATCACAACAATTTTTTCATATTTGTTGCCGGCTTCGCCACCGAGTTTTTCCACATTCAGAGTTTTAATAGGCATATCGTAATTATTTGGTGTTTATAAAATCAGAAACAAAATTTTTAATAAGGGTGTAAGTTTTTTCAAACTCATTATTCACAACAACAATTTCAAATCTGTCGGCATATTCAAGTTCTTTGACTGCCCTTTCAAGCCTCAATTGGAGTGTGTCATCGGTTTCCGTTCCGCGCTTGATTAAACGATCTTTCAATACCTCAAATGAAGGAGGTTTGACGAAAATACCAAGTGCTTCATCACCAAAAATCTTTTTGATATTCAAAGCACCGAGTACATCTATATCAAGCAAGATAAAATAACCTTTATTTCTCAGTTTCTCAATATCTGATTGCAGTGTACCGTAATATGTGTCATTATAAAATTTTTCCCACTCTACAAACTCATTATTCTCAATTTTCTTCTCAAATTCTTTTTTGCTTATAAAATGATAGTCGACACCATCTTTTTCTCCTTTACGGGGGGGTCTTGTGGTAGCACTGACCGAGAATACAAGATTTGGAAATTCGTTCAACAGGCGTTTGGCAAGTGTAGATTTTCCAGCTCCGCTTGGGGCGGTTAGTATGACAAGGTTTCCCTTTTTACTCAATATTCTGCACCTGTTCCCTGATGTGTTCCAATTTTTCTTTTCCGATCACCACATGATGTGCAATATCAAAATCACTTGACTTGGAACCGATTGTATTCAATTCCCGGTTTATTTCCTGGCATAAAAAGTTAAGGCGGCGCCCTACATTGTCCTCACTATCAAGGGCATTTTTAAAGAATTTTATATGTGATTTGAGCCTGACGATTTCTTCATTAACATCCATTTTGTCGATCAACAGGGCAACCTCCAATTCAAGACGATCCGGGTCGATTTTTTCGTCATGAACCATTTCACTTATCCGGTTTTGGATTTTTTCTTTTACTTTTGCAGCATTAATTTGAGCACCGGCACTGATCTTTTCGAGAAGCGCCGCAATATCTGTTAATTGATTTTCCAGATCCTGCTTCAATTCATTTCCTTCCTGTTTCCGCATTTTATTTACCAATTCAAGCGCTACATGTGCAGCCTCTATAGTGCAACGCCATATTTTTTTCAGGGTTTCAGGATCTTCCTGGCGATGAACAAAAATATCTTCAAACCGAAGTAAGTCATGAAATGCAACAGGACCGGTAATTGAGGCTGTTTTCCTCATATCTTCAAGCAGCTTGCTGTAGCTTTTAACCATCTCGGGACTAAATGTGATATCAGGAATACCCACCTGAGATTTGTCTACATTAACGTTCACATTTATTTTCCCACGGCTTAGTTTATTTTGAATAATCTCCTTAAGATCGAATTCTTTATGCTGCAATGATTGGGGCAAACGAATGGATATATCCAGATACCGGCTGTTTAGCGTTTTAATTTCAACAGTTACATGTAATCCGTCAGCAGAGGCCTCTCCGCGTCCAAAACCCGTCATTGATGTAATCATAGAGCATGTTATGTTAAATATGTATTATGCTAAGATAAAAAAGTGACGGTTAAATGTAACAGATATTTAGCTGATTACTTTGATGGGTTATTGGGTAAGAATTGATCCGAATAACAAAGGACAGGCCTTCAGCCTGTTCTTGTCGTAGCATTATTTTCTGATTTCACAAAATAATACCGTTCATTCACTTAAAGTACCCTTTGATATTTCCGGTGTGAATGGCGGATGCGGATACATATCGGGAGCAACAACGGTGCCGGTGGATAGTTTCAATGGAAAGGATTTTTGATTAAAAGTTGCTTCGACAAAACCAATGCGGTATCCTTTTTCAGGTTCGGATATAGTAAATTCATATATACCGGATTCACTTAATGAGATCCTTGTACTTTCCCACGTTTTTTCGATAACGTACAGGCGAAAATCCCTGCCTTCGGGATTTACGGCTTGCCATAACTTCAATTCATCAGGTGGATTGAAAGGATCCGTTTCTACAGTAATGGTATAGTTATCTGTATTCCATCTAAATGCTGGCAGTTCCTGACCAGTGACAAGGTGATGATAAAATGATATAATATTTTCAGGTACGTCCGTATCCCTGATATTGTGTCCGGTGTTGGGTACATACCTGAGATATTTTTCTCCGGGCAGATCATCCCAGTAAAATTTCCAGGAATCGGGCAGGAAAAACTCGTCACTTGCAGCATTTATGATAAATTTTGGCAGATCGAATTGATTGAGATAAGAGTATGGATCTACCAATTCACGCAGTCTTTTATACTCTGCAGATTCGTGCCAGGTCATAATACTTTCATCTTCGTAATCTTTAATAGCAGGTGACCACTCACCATACGCCCGCCAGTGGTGTTCGAAAGAAGGCTTCATATTTAACAGGTCGATTACAACAGGAATAATTCCAATAACCCTGTCATCAAAAATGGCTGTTGTCCAGGCCGTCCATCCGCGTTTGGATGCACCGGCAACTGCAAATTCTTCAACTTGTATATTTGTATTTTGTGAACTGTATTCCGAAATAGTATCCATGGCCCGCTGAACAGCTTTTGTCATGGGCAATCTGGCTAGCCAGGTGGCATCATCATCCTTTGCTCCGCCTTCCAGAAATTGACGCCAGCCGAAAGCAATCAGCTCATCTTCATATCGTTCCTCCATGTGATCGCCTGAAAATGAAAGCGGCTGAAATGGAATATTGTGCAAATCGGCTGTAATACTGTTTGTTTCGAGTGCAGCCCGGATCAACATAGGATTTATATTTTGAGGCGGGTCATCGTATCTGCTCCCGCCTCCAATCCATAGCAGGCCTTTGGATGTGTCGAGTTCATCGGGAATAACAATTGTTAACCAGTGCCACCATTCAGTTTCATCTACCAGCCCGGGTTCCAGCCAGCGCTGTGAAACCATTCGGATCAAATGAACCGAAAATCCGTCTCTCTCGATTTCCTGAATCTTTTCGTAGCCGTAAGCATCATCAGCCAGGTTCAGATAATTTTCAAATGGATTTTGAGGTGTGAAATAATGATCCTCTGTTTCAGGATTATTATCTCCACAGGAAATTGCCAATACTAAAAGTAACAGCAGAATACGATATACAGATGAAAACATATTCGGAATACTCAATCTGTTTGATTTTTAGATAGCCTTATATTTCGAAGAACGTAATCCTGTCTGTTATCTTCAAGAAGTGATTCTAACTTATCATTAAAACTTGTGTAATATTTTCAGCCAGTGCTCTTTCCATTTCATGTTATTTAAGGAAATGTCCTAATAAAATCTTAAGTTTATTTAAAACAAAAATATAATAAAATTTTAAATGGGTTTTTTAGGCGGCTTCGAATGGATCATTATAATTATTGTCATCATTTTTTTGTTTGGAGGGAAAAAAATACCAGAGCTTGCACGCGGGCTTGGAAGAGGTATAAAGGAGTTTCGCGAGGCTAAAAAGGATGAGGATGACAAGCTCCCGGATGAAGAGAAAAATCCGGAGAATAAATGATGTCAAATTGCTGTTAATATTAAATTAAAAAAGTGCCCGGGGGGGGACTCGAACCCCCACGCTGTTGCCAGCATACGCCCCTGAAACGCACGCGTCTACCAATTCCGCCACCCGGGCAGGGTGAACCATAAATTTTTAATTCTGAATACTGAAATTCAATATTTCAATTTAGTCGTAATTTCACAGACCTAAAATATAGCAAGCTTTTGTTTCTTATTGCAAGCTATTCATCTGTTTTATTTTTGAAAGGATTGAGAATGTAAAAATGAAATTCTAATTTCAGCAGGCAGCAGGCAGCAGGCAGCAGGCAGTTGAGCGGAGCGCTCCGATCCGTCAATTGACGGAGATTCTCACGAAGCGAAATCCCGACAGCGAGAAATTTGACCAGGAGCAGGTGTATGACTCTGTCGGGGGTCAGTAATTTAATTCAAATATTTCCTTCATCATTTCAATGTAATCATCTGTGATAGAGATATTGCGCCTGCCCATCATAATTTTCATCGTTTCAACTGCCTTGTCGAATCTGTATTTAACCTCTAAATTATCACCGATCCATTTGAAAGAGGTGATATATTTAGGTGGAAATCCGGACGGGAAAAGATTACTCGAGACGCCGCAAACAGTTCCGGTATTAAGCATCGTGTTTATAGCTGTTTTTGAATGATCACCCATGATAGTTCCAAGGAATCGTAAATCCGTATCTACCTTTTTTCCTGAATTGTAATCCATCACAGAAATTTTGCTGTAATTATTTTTCATATTCGATGTATTGGTGTCGGCGCCAATGTTGGTCCATTGGCCGAAGATTGAATGTCCGGCAAACCCTTCATGTGCTTTATTGGCATATGAATGAAAAATTGAATGGGTCACTTCACCACCAACTTTACAGACAGGCCCTACAGTAGTA
>JBHJOO010000252.1:0-5284 GCA_050329675.1 Balneolaceae bacterium | reverse complement strand
ATATTTCACCTCTTTTTATGTAGGCAAAAGATTCTGACAGGCTCGCTTTTCCTGACCTTATCGATTTCACTTCCGTTCCTTTTAATGCAATTCCTGCTTCATAGGTTTCTTCAATATGAAATTCATGACTTGCCTTCCGGTTTTTTATCGTTGGCGGTTGTTTCTTTTCATCTTTACTCTTTTTGGCCATTGCTCATCCTGATCTGTTGCATCCTTTTGATTCCCTGTTAATATTCAATCCCGATTTCACGAAGTGCTTCAATTGCGTCTGGTTCCGGACCCCGGTTTGGCATGGTATCATATACACCCAAAATTTGATTGATCTGATTCCTGGCTACTTCATTTTCCGGATTAATTTTTAAAACTTCAACAAACTGAATAAGAGCATTATTCATCCGGGTTCTCATTTCATTGGCATCAAACGTACTCATACTGTTCAATCCGTAATTTAAATGTGTTTTTTCCAAAAGCATCAGCACTTCAGGCTCTTCCCGGTTTTGGCTGTTTAGAATATCAAGGGCTTCCTGGTAACGGTCATTCTGAATAAGCCTGTCTATTCTTTCATTAAGAGTACCGCTTTCCGGAAGGTCATCATTTCCACAAGCGGTTATCAGAAAAATAAATACCATTGCAGACAAAGATAAAAGCATCTTGCCGGTTGAAAATCCAGATATATTTAAATAGCTCATAAATCCATTTGTTTAAATTTCAATTTCTGTTTAACCGGAAGCCCCACAAAATATTACTGTAAAAAATAAATAGGCATCGGGCTGATACATAATACAAATATGGCCATACTTGACCAGCCAAGAGCTTTTCTGCCCGGAGATAATGGCTCTTCATAGAGTACAGGCGGGTGTTCAAGGCCTACAAAATAGACAATAAAAAAGGACCAAATTACCCAGATCAATGATCCTGAAGTGCCTTCAGGATATATAGCTCCCTGTGATATAAGCAGCCATAAAATCGATCCAAACAAGGATATAGCCCAGACCGGCAAGATCCAGTTCACGTCATCGTGAAATGCTCTTCGCATCAGAAAAAGAAGTATGACTCCCCATAAAGCTACTGAAAGAAAACCAAAACTGTCGTTATATGAAATGATCATTGAATAGAGTGTGGGTATAGCCTCTAATCCTGCAAGCAGCGTAATTCCTCCAAAACAAATTCTTGCCATCAGACGGTGCTTTCTGTATCCAATTAATGAGTATAAAATATGGCCTCCGTCAAGCTGCCCTACAGGCATCAGGTTTAAGGCGGTAAAAAAGAGCCCCAGCCAGCCGGCAAAAAGAAAGGGGAAATGATACATTTCGTACATGGGAGGTGAATTATCAAAAAAACCTGCTATAAAGTCATAAAGCAAAGTATTCCCAAGTATCATAATCAATGCGTTATCATCCGTGACAATGGGTTCAGGAGGATATGTCCCGGTTTCATGGATATGTGCAACGACTGCTTCATGCCCTTCAAAATTTTCAATAAATGTTGGGTCCGGAAGCGTTGCAAAACCATAGATCAGTATAATCAATGATGCAATAAAACCGGCAACAGGGCCGCTGACACCTATATCAAATAAACTTTTTGTATGCTGAACTCTCTCTTTGATACGAATAACGGCACCCATAGTACCGATTCCAAATGGCACAGGTATAAAGTAAGGGAGTGAAACTTCAACATTGTGATAAACAGCAGCAAAATAATGCCCGAATTCATGAACCGTAAGAAATGTAATTAAAAGTGTAGCAAAAAGGATGCCTTCAGGCAGCATGTCGAAAAGCGATTCTGCATTCGCACTTTGGCCCACCCACAAAATGCCAACAAAAGAAATACACACAAAAGTTAGCACAAAAAGCAACAGATGCTTGATAAGTGTTTTTGAGTCTATCTGATTTTTTTCAGGTTTATATTCCTTAACAGAAGAGGGTAAATCTCTTTCCGAAATAAATCTTTCAGGAAATAAATAGTGTTCGGACATTTAAGAATTATTTTTTCGGGTTAAAGGCAGCGTCATGCAGCGGGCACCTCCACGCCCGCGGCAAAGTTCATGCCCCCGGAAGCTAATGGCTATTTTATCTTCCCTTTCGGGATCAAACCCTTTTTCTGAAATTTCCTCTATAAATTCGAACTGA
Source organism: Balneolaceae bacterium (assembly GCA_050329675.1). Lineage (GTDB taxonomy): Bacteria > Bacteroidota > Rhodothermia > Balneolales > Balneolaceae > CAYVBJ01. The sequence continues at coordinate 3,155 of JBHJOO010000252.1, read as the reverse complement.
TCCATATATCTGTAACCGTGTTCAACAAGTTCATTAAATGTATTGGTATTTCGTTCGTATCCGGCAATAACCCCGGGAGCAAGTGCAAAAACGTTGGCACCGTCGGTCCATTGTTCCCGGTACTGATTGGTTCTGTCTGCGCCGCCACACCGTATAAACGTAAACTTGTTTCCGGTAATTTCTTCAAGTGCAAATTTAAGAGATTTCATAGGTTCGGCGCGAATACCATCACCCTTGCTTGTGAGTGCTACAACATTATTTTCCTGTTCTTCAATCGCCGGCGGGAATACCACACATTCATTTTCATCTGAAAAGGTAAAGATGGTATCAAGATGCATAGAGGATCTTTGTTTCGGAATATCAACCGCAAGAATACATTCAACATTTTTATCAAGAAGCTTACCGGCTACATTCATCAGGCCGCTGAATGAAGTTCGCTCACTCATTCCAATAATTACAAGTTCTTTGGAGGCAACGAGCACATCACCCCCTTCGATAGATTGGTTACCTGTAATACGGATTATATTATCCCTGACAGGTTCGAATACAGGGTGAAACTCAATAAGCATATCCATCAGAAGTGATTCCCTGATTCGTGCTCTTTTGGCTGCCCGTGAAAGAATAATATTGGTGCCGACAACAGCCGCAAGATCTCTTGTAAAGAGCAGATTTGGGCTGGGATGCACTTTAAATGTTTTACCGTGATCAATAAATCCTTCAACTACAAATTTAAGCAGTTTTTCAGGGGATAAGCCGCTGAGGGCATTTTCAATCAGATGAAAATTATCTTCCGGTACTTCCCGGATCAGCAGTTCAATAAAATATTCTCTTGCTTCAGTATTTTTGAAAGTTTCACAAACGAGATCAGTCACTTGCAGTATCTCACCATCCTGCGGCATGGCTGCTTTTAACATTTTGAGCATATCTCTATGTTCTTCTCTTGCATCACCTTCGAATATAATATCATCGAAAAGAAGCTCATCTTTTAATTCCGGATTCACAAGAGAGACTTCTCCACCCGGTGTATGTACGATCACTTTTTGCAAATGGCCGGTTTCAGAATGTATGCCGATATTCATTTAAAAAAATTCAGACTGGATTAATTAAAACGATCGTAAATATAAGCTTTCTGGAGCATCAAAATAAGTGCAAATATTTTTTGTAAATAATCCTTTTACATTGGTTGTTTAACTGATCTATTGCCGTTACAATATTGCAATCACTGGTTTATTTCCTATCTTTTAATATGATTTCAAAATCTGAAATAGAATCAGTGATTTATCTTCTTGATGATCCGGACCCGGAAGTCCAGTCGGGTGTAGAACAGAGGTTTCGGGAACTGGGGGAAAATGCGGTACCCCTTCTCGACCAATTCAAAAGTGAATCAAAATCGAGTAATAAAAAAAAGGTAATAACAGAAGTTATTCACAGTATTACTTTCATCTCACTGATAGATGAATTTACGGAGGCCGTGGAACGGGGTATTAATAATAAAGCGTCTCTCGAACAAGCTGTACTCATATTGGCGCGCTTTGGCAACCCGACACTTCGAACTGAAGAATACAAACAAAAACTGGATTATTTTGCAGATCAGATCGGTGAAGAAGTTTCATATACACCATCGATGAAAGAGAAGATGCAAATTGTTCTACAGTATGTGTTCAGGGAATTGAGATTCCGCGGAGATGCAAAAAACTACCACAGTCCCGAAAACGCCTTTATCGACCGTGTTATTGAACGGCGAAAAGGATTACCGATAATGCTGAGTTTAATAGTCCTGTTTATTGCAGAACGGCTTAACCTGCCTTTCCATGGTGTGAATATGCCGATTCATTTCATGCTTATGTACAAAACTCACGACCGCGATTATTTGATCGATCCGTTTGATGGTGGAACGATCGTGACGTATGACCAGTGCTGCTATTTTCTCAAAAAAAACGGAATAGAACCAAAAGCGTGGCATCTTCAGAAAACCGATGAGAATGAAATTCTTGCCCGTTGCATCCGGAATCTGATGCACAGCTATGCGAAGCAGCACTTTGAATCAAAAGTGAAAGATCTGAAAGAGTTACTTCAAATTGTTGAATTGAAGGGATAGATTGTGGATTGCGGCTGTAAGACATCACAAATAATTTTATTATTCAAGAATAAGGCTTTTCAGAAAACCGCCCCCTGATTTGTGTTTATCAATTTTATCATCCGGTTCGGTATCATCAGCATGAAGCAGAGGAATTGGAACTTCTTCCACAAGCTCAAGGCCAAAGCTATTGAGGCCAACCCGCTTTACCGGATTATTCGTTAACAAGCGCAGTTTCCGAACACCCAAAGCGTGTAGTATCTGAGCACCCACACCGTAATCCCTGTAATCCATTTTGGGGCCCATTTTCTGTCTGATTTCCTCTTTGCTCAATCCCTGCTCCTGTAACTGCAGCGATTTCAGCTGATCTATCAAACCAAATTCCCGACTCATTTGATCCATGTAGAGTACAATACCCTTGCCTTCTTTATCAACCTTTCGCATAGCCTGATGCAGCAATTCTGCCTTATCACTTCTTTTGCTGCCAAGTATATCCCCGAGATGATTCGCTGAATGAACTCTTACAAGTACCGGATCATCCTTTGTCCAGCTGCCTTTTACAAGAGCCATATGATGATCGCCTGTGAGGGTTTCTTCAAAAGCATGTAGCGTAAAGTGGCCGTATATTGTAGGCATATCTACAGTAATCACTTTTTTAACAAGTGATTCGTGTTTCATGCGATAGGATATCAGATCCTTGATAGTTACCAATTTCATGTCAAATTTTCCGGCAAGCCGGATCAGTTCCGGCAGCCTGGCCATCTCTCCATTGTCATTCATGATTTCACAGATAATACCGGCAGGTTTAAGGCCGGCAAGTCTTGCAAAATCAATGGCCGCTTCGGTGTGTCCGGCTCTGCGAAGCACACCACCCTTCACGGCAATCAATGGAAATATGTGCCCCGGCTTCCGGAAATCAAAGGCTGCTGCATCCGGATTAATTAACTCGCGAATGGTGTTGGCACGATCGGATGCTGAGATACCCGTTGTAGTAAGCTGTTTGTGGTCAACTGATATGGTAAAGGCCGCCTCATCCGGGTCTGCGCCGTCGGTAACCATGTATTCAAGATTCAGCTCT
>JBHJOO010000024.1:0-6171 GCA_050329675.1 Balneolaceae bacterium | reverse complement strand
CGCAGATCGGATATATAAAATTCAATATCAGTGTCCATCAGCCCAATCCGCGTTTTTCAGAGTTCCATTCTATTGAAAAAGAAAACTTCTTTTATGTTTTCACTTTTCACTTATCGGTTAATCTTTTCCAATAAAAATAAGAAGATCACCTTTTTCGTGAGTGATCTTTATTTCCGGCTCTGCCGTTTTATTTGATGTACCATCCCGTTTACCAATTTCAAGAGATTCATTTTTAAGAGAATATTGAAGGCCATGTGTTGTGATGTTCTCCACGATACCTGAAAGTGGGAAAAGGGAAATGATTGTTCCGAGAGTATACTTTCCCCGGAAATTTCTTGGTAATAAAAAGAGATCCCCATATTTGTCCTTGTATACGATGGAGTTAAATGCTTGACGAAATTGGCTCAGTACGGAAAGGTTTTTTAAAGTATGATCAAGTCTTTTGCCAATGGCACCAAAAACCGTTACATCGGTTGCTTTCAATTTTAAAACCTGTTTTAAAGCCTTTTCCAGATCATTCGTTTCCTGGTCATCATCCCGGATAATTTGAACCTGATCTGATCCGCGGAAGTTGTAACTGTCCAGATCACCGATCACGATATGAGGAGTTATACCCAGGCTGTGCGCAACATTCCCGCCACCGTCAGCAGCTATAAATATGTCAGCTTTTCCAATATATTTTTTTATGGTTGCAGCATGCGGCCTTCTGCCATCACATAGAATGACGGCTTTAACTATTTTTTGATTCATAAATAAAGATCCGCCATTTGTAATGTTATCAATTCCGATTCAGTTTATTCCTGAAATTCGTTTAACCGGTTATAAATTACAAGTTATCTGATGACTTGCGAAGAAAAGTCAGGCCTTGGCGCCCACGGCGTGACATTTACGCCCTTTGCGTGAAACCCGTAAGGTTCATATCCCTACGTGTTAGTTTCACGCGAAGCACGCAAAGTTGAAAAGCTCGCGAAGGACGCGAAAAGAATACCAAAAACTTCGTGTTTTTTTTCTTGAATTTTGTGCCGTTTGTGAAATCCATAAGGATTCTAAAAATAGTTTGCTTTGTAACTGCTGAACTCTCATTTTTACAGGTTACTTAAAAAAAAGATGTATTCATGTACAGCGAGTTTTTAAAAGAGTTAAAAAAACATAACCATATAGGCGTTTTTTCACATATTCGTCCGGATGGTGACTGCATCGGATCACAAGTGGCAATGTGCCGGTGGCTTGAAGCAAATGGCTATACTGCTTATGCATTTAATGATGATCCGGTTCCCCAAAACCTTCAGTGGCTTTGTCAATATTACCCGATCCATGTGCCGGGAGAGGAAGACCTCGCAATGTGCGACCTTTTTATTTTGTTAGATGGAAATGCAGCCCATCGGTTTGGCAGTTTTGAAGAGTGGCAAAAAAAACACCGCCCGCGAACTGTAATGATTGATCATCATCCCGATCCGAATGATGGTTTTGATATTGCGATTTCTGTGGACACGGCATCCTCGACATCTGAACTTGTATATGATTTATTTGCTGTGGATAACATCGATCTGATTGATGAGGGAACAGCAAAAGCATTATATACAGGATTAATAACGGATACGGGCTCTCTGCAATACGACAGTGTTACACCCAAAACGATGGAGGTGGCTGCCGACCTGTTGCGCAGAGGTGGCTTTACGCCAAATGAAGTGGCCGAACAGGTTTTTTCAAATAAAACCGTACCACAGCTTCGCCTTTTGAGCAAGGCAATGTCAACGATTCAGTTATTTGAAAACAATCAGATTGCGGTGATGTACGTTACTCAGGAGATGCTGGATCAAACCGGAACAACAAATGCTGACTGTGAGGGATTTGTAAGTTATCCGTTGAGTATTCAGGGAATAAAAGCGGCTTTGTTTGCAAAAGATTTAAGTGATGAAGGAATAAAAATGAGTTTGCGGTCCCGCAGTCATATTGACGTAAATATCTGGGCGCGGGAGCTGGGCGGCGGAGGCCACAAAAAAGCCGCTGGTGCCTGGCATAAAGGGCCGCTTGATATTGCAATTCAGGAAGCTGTTAAAATCGGAGCTAAACAGTTGAATAAAATTGAAACAGATTCTGTTAAATAAATTTTTGTTATTGTCAACCTTGGCAATCGTATCGTGTACCGGAGCGGATTATCAATCGGAGGAAGCCGATGAAAACGATTCATTTTTTTCGGCCTCACAAATAGAAGAGCAGCAAATACGGAATACTGAAGATAACAATCCCGAAGAGCGTAATCAGATTATCCATTCTTTAGAATCCAGCCGGGCTAATGCTATCACAAATGCCGTTGAAAAAGTAAGCCCGGCAATTGTAAGTATTACGGCCGTGGAGGTTTTTGAAGGAAGGGGAACCCCACAGGATGAATTTTTCCGCCATTTCTTTGGATTTAATATGCCACGGGAAAACACAAATATGGGTTCAGGCTTTATCATTAGCGAAGACGGGCTTGTAGTTACCAATCAGCATGTTGTTGGGAAAACTCCGAAAGAAATTTTGATTTCAATGACCAACGGAAACAGTTATCAGGCCAGATTGATAGGCAGTGACGAGTTTTCGGATCTTGCACTTCTCAAAATTGAATCGGATCACATCTTTCCGTTTGTTGAATTCAGTGATTCAGACGATGTTATTGTGGGTGAATGGGCTATTGCCCTGGGAAATCCGTTTGGACTGTTTGATGATGGGAATCCATCGGTAACCGTGGGTGTGGTAAGTGCCAGGAATCGCGATTTCAGGCCCAATCCCAACAATCCCAGAGTTTACATTGATATGATACAGACAGATGCGGCCATTAACCGGGGTAACTCGGGTGGCCCGTTATTAAATAGTGAGGGAAATGTAATCGGGGTTAATACCTTTATTTTTACGGGAGGGGCTGGTTCTGGCTTCATCGGCCTTGGATTTGCCATTCCCAGCAACCGGGTACAAAAAATTATTTCACAATTGCTAAGCAGCGGCACAGTAAAACTTGATTACGATCCGGGTATGGAATTTACGTCTATGACGGAACAGCTGGTATATCGCTATCAGCTGCCGTATGTGCAGGGTTTACTGGTAACAAGTGTAAATAAAGACGGCCCTGCTTATGAATGCGGTGTTATACCGGGAGATGTGATATTAAAAATCGGAGATGTACGCGTTGTAAGTGAAATGCATGCCAGGGCACTGCTGCGGGAATATGAAAATGGTGATATCATGCCGCTTGAGATTATCCGCAACAATAACCGCTACAAAACGGAAATGAAACTGAGGAATAAAGTTAAAGCTGATATAACAAATCGTCATTAACTTAATTTTAGACCTCCAGGGTTTTAAAAATCTTGGAGGTCTATGAAACTTAACTAACTACAATATATAATGTTCTTCAAACAATTTTTTGATGATAAACTGGCCCAGTACAGCTACCTTATTGGATGCCAGGCAACAGGAGAGGCCATCGTAATTGATCCGCTGAGAGATATCGATCAATACCTGAAAACTGCTGAAAAAGAAAATCTAACGATTACAAAAGCAGCCGATACACATATTCATGCAGATTATGTAAGCGGCCTTCGTGAATTTGCCGGAAGGGGGGTAAAAGTTTATGCATCGAGTGAAGGTGGACCTGACTGGCAGTATGAATGGCTGATTGACAGTTCTTATCATTACAAATTATTAAAAGACGGCGATACGATGGCTATTGGCAACATTGAGATCAAAGCCTGGCATACACCCGGGCATACGCCTGAACATCTCAGCTATTATATCATTGACGGGGCAGCTTCTGATGAGCCTATGGGGTTAGCTACCGGGGATTTTGTGTTTGTGGGAGATGTTGGCAGGCCCGATTTGCTTGAGTCTGCAGCCGGTGAAAAGGGTTTGATGAAGCCATCAGCAAAAACTCTATATCAGTCGGTTGAAAAATTTAAACATGTACCGGAATATTTGCAGATCTGGCCGGGACATGGTTCCGGAAGCGCATGCGGTAAGGCTCTTGGAGCGGTTCCGGGCAGCACGGTTGGGTATGAATTGCGTTTTAACAACTCAATCAGAGCGGCTACCAGTGTAAATGACTTCGTGGAGTTTATTCTTGAAGGTCAGCCGGAACCCCCCTATTACTTTAAGCGAATGAAATCCGTAAATAAAAAAGGCCCGGATCTGCTTAAGAGATTGCCAGCGCCGGCCGAAGTAACGACAGATAAAGTACTTGAAAATGCCGAAAAGGAAAATACGGTTATTCTTGATACACGCGATATGAATATTTTTATGAAGAGGCACCTTCCGGGATCCATATCATGCCCCCTGAATAAACAATTTAATACAGTTGCAGGTTGTTATGTGGAAGCTGATCAGACCATTTATCTGATCATTGAAGAAAAAGATATTGAAGAGGCCGTAAGGGATCTGATCAGGGTTGGTCTTGATCGTGTTGCAGGTTTTATCACTCCTCATGACCTTGAATTTTATCTGAAGAAAGGAGGGAAAATTGATTCGATTAAGGCAGTTGATTTCAGGGAATTGGATGAACTGCAAAATAACGAGAAGCTGCAAATTCTGGATGTTCGCAAAAAAAGTGAGTTTGATAACGGTCATATTCCCGGCGCTATGAATATTGCTCACACAAGGTTAATCCCTCATTTGAAGGAACTGCCTGGTAATCGTATGTTGGCTGTTCATTGCCAATCCGGTAAAAGATCGGGGTATGCGGCATCATTTCTTAGAACCAGGGGATTCGATGTTCTGTGGGTGTATGACAATTTTGAAAACTGTAAGAAAATAACCGGACCTGAAGTGTATCAAAAATGAAAATTTGTAAAGTCACTGTATCAGAATCATGTTTAAAGGAGCGTTGCTGATATGCTTCTTGCATGGACCGGCGCACTGCTTGTCGGGTTATCTCTCGGATTACTCGGTTCAGGCGGGTCTATTTTAACAGTACCCATTCTGATCTACCTGGTTGGCGAATCTGAAAAAGAAGCCATTGCCGAATCTCTTGGTATTGTTGGTGCAATTAGCCTTGCAGGCCTGGTGCCCTATGCGCTTAAAAAACAAATACACTGGCAAAGTGCTATTGTATTTGGATTACCCGGAATGGGCGGCACCTATTTGGGTGCTATTATTGCTGCTTATGTATCAGGTACATTTCAGCTGATTCTTTTTGCCATTGTGATGGTTACGGCTGCTGTTCTGATGCTCATCGAAAAAAAACCGGATACACTTGCGCCACCGAAACCCAATATTCAACCGTGGTGGCTTCTTGCCTCAGAAGGCCTCGCCGTTGGCGTATTAACAGGCCTTGTTGGAGTTGGCGGTGGTTTTTTGATCGTTCCGGCACTTGTTTTACTTGCGGGCCTTCCCATACATGTTGCCATTGGAACAAGCCTCACGATCATTGCAATGAAAAGCCTGACCGGTTTTATCAAATATATAGATGTATTAGATACTCTTGAATTGTCTGTTAACTGGAATCTTGTTCTCATTTTCAGCCTTATAGGCGCTGCAGGAAGTTTTCTCGGAAAAGCCATGGGATCAAAAATATCCGGGATAAAGCTGAAAAAGGTTTTTGCCGTTTTCCTGCTGCTGATGGGCGGATTTATATTATTTATGAATTTTTAAACCTCAGTTCAATTTATAAATCAGGTTTATACTATAGAATGGAACGCTGAAAAACGCAGATTGGGCTGATGTACACTGATATTGAATTTAATATATCTATCTGTCCGTTTGTTTTCACGCAAGGCGCGAAGATGAAAGGCTCGCGAAGATTGAACGCGGATAACGCTGATTGAGCGGACTTTCACGGATAATCATGGATTAACACATTTTTTATCAGCGATCATCTTCATAATCAGCGTTATCTGCGTTCCAATAAATAAATGATACGAGAACAGAACTGACTCCCGACCCTGGCAAGCTCATTACCCACAAGGTTTCCTGCAAAACCTTATCTTTAGCACAAAAGATTTTTCTTCATGATTTGCTGACATCTATTCAGTATTTTGCCATGATATACTACTGTTACGTCAACTGTTATCTGTCGTAGAAGACCTGTCAGGTTTCAATAGCTCATGAGTTAAAACATGTAAATAAATCTGTAAAACCTGACAGGTCTCACACGACATGTTAATCTTGACATGACACTATAGATTCATTCATAGCTGTCCA
>JBHJOO010000466.1:0-7236 GCA_050329675.1 Balneolaceae bacterium | reverse complement strand
GCCGCCCATGAATAAAGCGAAGCCTGTCATTCCGACCGAAGTCCCGACAGTACTGAATTATGTAGGATGGCACAAGCGTAACACTGTCGGGGCGGAGTGGAGGAATCTCACTGACTGTGGCACCTGGCTGTTGCAGAGAGTTGCATTTGCTTAACAGACATTTTTTGACAAAATGCGACTTTTTGTTTTACAAAGCAATCTCTGTAACCCCTTGTTTTTTATTATTTAGTCAGGAGCTCTGAAATTATTGATGTTCCCATTTTTTATCTTCATTTTTGCCCTTTGCCCTTTGCCCTTTGCCCTTTGCCCTTTGCCTTTCGCCTGACCTTCTGCTTAAATCCAACACATCTACGGAAGATAAATCTTCAGTGATCCGACTGATAATCCTGCCAATTCACCTGTCGGCCCGCCGGAACGGGTTCTTAATTGAATGGATGTGTTTAGTTCAAATCGATTTGTTTCAATTCCAAATCCAAAGCTGTAATATTCAGGCGTTTCTGTGGCAAGACGCGTACCAGCCCTGACCGGTAAAAAACGGAAGGGCCTTAGTTCAGCACCGATAAATGTTATCAGCTTAGTGGTATTAATGGCGTTATTGGTGATTCCAAGACTTAAATCTCCCATCACTTTCAACCGGTTTAATTGCAAAAGCACACCGGTATGCATGGCCGTTGGCAATATGGTTGAAAAATTATCATCATTGCTTTCCGATTCAAACAGCGGATGTTCGGAACTTTCATTCAAAAAGGGTAAAAATTGCCCCGGTATTCCTCTGAAAACACTATTGGCCAGCGGTTCAAGTTCATTGGCAATTTCTTCTCTTTCATCAATTGTATTTTTTTGCGCCCTGTCAGTGTAGCTTATAAATCCTATATCTGTAACTGAAAAACTGATTCTCAATGATTTTCTTGTCTCTGTCTCTAATCGTTGTATTGTAGATATATCCTCACCGAGAGGTAGCAGAAATGTTAATCCGAAATCAAGGCCTGCACCAAAGCCGGTTGGACTGAAGAAATCGGAGAAATTCATATTCTGATTAATAGCTGCCTGCGGATCACCGGTTGCCAGAAATGAATTGGTTGCATCGGTAAAATCGCCGGTTGTAAGTTGTTCATAGCCAAGCGTTCTATCCCACGGCCCGCTTTCTGCACGTGTAAAAACATTGGTGTATTTAACACTTTGAAAAGATCCGCCAACAACAAATTTTGGTGCTATACCAATAATTACCTCGCTAAGCCGTGGTGATAAACCATTGAGAAATGTAAATGATTCAGCAAAGCCGAAAGAAAGTTCATGTAAAGTTTGAAATTGTGATACGATTGACCGATCAATTACCTGAAGTTCATTTTTAATAACTGGTTCGCCGCTATAAAAACCCCGTCCTGTTACAAATCGTCCGCCGGCACGAGTTCTGAGAGCAAGAGCATAAGAACGATTTGGCGTGTTCCATTTCACCCCCAGCCAATAGGTTTCGAAACGGAAAAGATGCTGGGACCGGAGTCTTTCACCCGGAAAATTTCTGCTGATAATATCGAGGCGTTCGGCTGTAAAGATATCCTGATGAGCAACGGAAGGTTTAAACGGAGAAAACATATCCTGAAAATTGTTGCTTTGATTCTGCAAGCCTGATGCACGCAGAACAGGTTCGGTGAGAGCACCAAAACCTGCCAGGCCAATTTCAATTCGTCCCGGTTTTTCTTTAATAAACAGGTTAGCCGGATTTACAAAAAGAGCTTCATACCCTGTGATATAAGCCGTTCCTCCACCACCGAGCGCACCATTTTCGGGTGATAAAATGATTTGTGCCTGGAGTGAAACCAAACCACCTGAAAAATAGATCAGAATTGAGAATAAGGTAATCGAAAGCTGAGAAAAATTTCCCACGTCTGTGTTCGGGTGTCTGTAATTAATAGTTTTGAAACGGAAAGATAAGTTTAAAAATGTTGAATTTTGAATATCTATTTCAATAATTTGCAATGAATGAGAAAATACTAACTGATTACCTGATGCAATTAAGACAAATTGAAGTTTTTATTCCCGAGAAAGACAAACAGACAGTAGATGAACTACAGGATGACAACACGGTGATACATTTCTGGAAGGATTCATCAGAGGAATCAGGTCAAATACTTAAAGTTTTGATTGATGCCACAAAAACGGAGCAATTTCTGGATAAAGCAGAACGTCTGTTCAATGAACAGGAAAATTACCGGCTGGTAATGTTTTCAGTAGATGCCACATTGCCCCGTGTTGAAAAAGATAAGGATGAAGAGATTGAGAAAAGCGAAACTGAGGAAATTAAACCATGGGAAGAACCACTTAAGAAAGTCAGGGTTAGCAGGGAAGAACTTTATACAGATATTTCAAATGGGGTAAATCTTACAAGCATATACATGGCAATGGTAGTGCTTTCCACTGTAGTGGCTGCACTTGGAATTCTAAGAGATAACACAGCGGTAGTAGTTGGTGCTATGGTTATTGCCCCGTTACTTGGACCCAATGTGGGACTTGCTCTTTCAACAACACTGGCGGATTATAAATTGGGTTTTGAATCGATAAAAACAAATCTTGCAGGATTACTGGTTGCTTTTTTAATCTCCGTATTTATTGGATTTGTTATGAATGTGGATACTGACCTCTATCATGTTTCAAGCAGAATTGATGTACATTTGTCTGATATAGCCCTTGCCTTGGCATCGGGTGCGGCAGGGGGATTGGCTTATACAGTTGGAATGTCTGCGGCAGTCATTGGCGTGATGGTGGCCGTAGCTCTGTTGCCACCTCTCGTTGTAACGGGTTTGTTGGCAGGTGATTTACAGTGGGAGCTGGCCTTCTTCTCATTTTTACTGCTTGCAACCAATGTAATTTGTGTGAATCTTGCTGCTGTAGCTACTTTTATCATTCAGGGTGTGCGGCCAAGAACCTGGTATGAAAGCAAAAAAGCAAAACGGACTAATAAAATTGCACTCACCATCTGGATCACATTAGTAATCGTACTGGGAATAATTATCTATTTTGTATAACCACCCGCTTATTACAGGTCACAGTTGTCCAATACGTTTAAAATTCAAAATTGTCAAATTTATACCTTTTCTCCTTTTCCAACCACAAATTCGCCAGGTATCTGATACCCGCCATTTTTTTTGAATGGGGCAATCGAATTAAGGTATTCCCGGTGAGCCTCTCTTTTGGTTTGCTCGTCAAATTTTTGATAAGCAAGGGCTACCGGTCCGCCTGCAAAGGCAGCCATCACGGCGTGTTCATCGTTTTGGTAGTAAAGTTCTTGATGAAAGCGAATGATTTCTATCTCCCGTAATCCGGCTGTTTTCATCGATTCTACCAGGGTATTTCCGGTGCCCTGCTGGAAAAACATCGGGCAGACATCGGTTTCGACGCGTTTATCCACAATTGGAAAAATATTAGCCCAGCCGCAGTTTTTCCGTTCGCCCCAAACTGCAACGGCAACCCGGCCTTCCGGTTTCAGCACCCGCTGCATCTCTTCCAAACCTTTCACCGGAAAAGGGAAATACATCAGGCCAAAAGCACAAATGGCCGCATCAAACTGGTCATCATTAAAGTCCAGATCTTCCGCATCCATTTGTCGAAACGTAATATTTTTCAGGCCCATATCTTCTGCACTTGCCGCTGCAATCTCAACCATTTTTTCCGAAATATCCGTGGCAAATACCTCCCCTTCAGGTCCAACCTGCCTGGCTGCACGAAATGTCACAAGCCCGGTTCCGCACGAGGTTTCCAGCACCTTTTCTTCCGGCTGCAAATCCGCCATTTCCATCAGCTTATCCTGGGCCGGTTTCAGTTGTTCTTTCCATGAGTCTTCGTAATATTTAGCGGCTTTATCCCAGCCGTATCGCTGTACACGTCGTTGTAGTCTTGGTTCCATTGTTTTTTAGTATTTCTTTTATGACCGAGGACTGACGACTGATAACTAATGACTGATGACCGGAGATTTGGCCTCCCCCGGTCTTCCGTCACCGGTCACCGGTCGTTTTTACGTTTTTGCCGATCAAATCAGACGCTGTCAGGATCTTCGAACGCTGACAGGTCTTTAGCATTCCCGCTATGCGCCATGCGCAGGGTGCTTAGCGTTCAAAATATTCACCTCCCGCCCCACCTCTACCGGATTTACAAAATCTGCCAGCACAGGGCTGTGTTTATCAGCTATTTCAATCACCTTCATGACCTCTTCCTCCGAAGCCGGGCTGTCGATATAAACTTTGTACCTCAGACCTTTGTAACCAGGTTCAACGTCTTCCACTCCATAGACGCCACGGGCATCCACATCGGCCTCTACATCTACTTCAATTCCGTTGATGGGAACATCCATGTACGCGGCCCATTTTGCATAGCCAATGGCAAGACAGCTTCCCAAAGCTCCACGCTGAAGCACACTTGGTCCGGGGCCGGCATCATTTCCGCCTTCCGTTTTTCCAACATCTGCCGTGAAGGTCCACTGTTTGTGTTCCACATCACAGGTGGTTCCGTCGCGCACCCGCACTTTGGTTGTGGTGGTGTACTGTCCTTTTTCCGGTTTGATGGTTAACAGTTTTTTTACTCGCTCGTGAGATTCTTTGAGTGTTTTTGTGTCTGACATAACTCTTTGATTCGATCTATTATTAATCTTTCTGTTATATATATAAGCCGAAAAACTGTTTATACTGCATCATTAAACAGCAGATCATTGATAACCAGTCGTTTACTTGCCTGAAGATCTTTTATATAATCATATTACGTTTAGATTACATCCTACAGTTATGTCAATGATGAAATGTAGGTTTTTGATCAAATAAAACCCGTACTGTTTCCTATCGGATAAAGGCAATAATCAATTGTAAATGTGGATGATATTGAGAAAAACATTGCGGGTTTCTCCGTCAATATATTCTTGACACGACACTACCCATTAATCATAATTGAAAGCTTTGCAAATCTCACAAACATACTCCACCTTCGTTTTACAAAGCCTTTTGAATATACAATTCTTCAGACAGATTAATATTATTCGTGTACATCACTAATAGGTTCACCGTCAACAGCTTCTGCACCGTTAATCAGTTTACCAAAAAACGTGCGTGCAAGTTGCTCATTCCCGGCCATTTTGGCGGCAAGAGCCGCTCCCATCAGTGTATTTAACCGTCCCGGCCAAATATTATCAGAGGTTTCGTAAGCTGCAAGAGCTTCTTCCGGCTGGTTGAGATCCATGTACAAATCACCCAAAGCTTCCCATGGTGGCTGCAGGGCACCCGGAGTTACCGGATGCTTCTCCACACTGGCTTCAAGTTTGGCAGCCGATCGGATAATATCAACCGCTTTTTGTTCATCACCTTCAGCAAAGGCGATTCGCCCTTCAAGTACACGGCGTTCGGTTTCGATATATGCAGCCATATTATCATCTCCTCTGTTTTCCGCAATGCCCCGAAGCTCAATCAGGCGTTGATTTGCTTTCCGGGCTCCATCCAAGTCACCGGTATGGACAGCCCCAAGGCCACGTGCATACCAGGTTAAACCTTCAGCCCAGGGTGATGCGTCCCACGGCAGATAATCCGGAGTACGGGGTTCGAGATTGGCAGCACGTACCCAATCACGCTGTTCTACAGCCAGGCGGGCCGGAATAGCGGCGAAATGGAATGCACTTACAAAGGAAGCCTGATGTCTGTCTTTCCTCAAAACTTTAGTGTAAGCATTTTCAGCCTTCTGATCTTGACCACGCTGCAAATACGCATAGACCAGATAGTCAATGGCATGGATGTAATGATGGGATACGGCTCCGCGTACCGGGTGATTCAGTGCAGCTTTGGCCGATTTCCGATTCCAGTCAATCACTTCCGGCCAATCTCCCAGGCGCACATAAATATGTGAAGGCATGTGCAGCGCATGCGGAACTTCCGGAGCGATTTCAGCGTAAGCGGCCACCACGTCCAGCGCATTTTCAGCTCGTCCATCCACGTCCGTAGCATGAATGGTGTAATGGACCGCACCCGGATGAGTTGGAACCTGCTCAAAAATATCACGCAAAATCATCTCAGCCTGATCATAAAGCGGACCCCGGTCATCGACAAATTGTGCAATCGTCATTCTGGACAGTGCATAAAAGGCCGCTATATCGGCGTCATTGGAATACGCTTCATAAGCCTCTTCCACTCCATTGACCCACCGGTCGATTCTTGTCCGGAAATCAGCCGTTTCAGGCTCGCGGAAGAAATCTGCAGTTGATTTGACCAGCAGCTCTTTACGTTTGGACTCTACAAGCTCTAACGCTTTATTGATAGTCTCCCAGCCGAACTGCAAATCTTCATCTGACGGACGCGTTCCCCAGATCGGCTGAAACAAGGTTGTGGCTACACCCCAGTATGCCATCGCGCAATTCGGATCTGCTTCCGCGATCTTTTCAAAGGATTCGCGCGCAATCACATACATCATATGGTGCAGCATACCCAAGGCGCGGTCAAAATCGGCCTGAACCTCTTCACTGCAATTAACCCTGAAGTCGATATCCCCTATCGATGCTCCTTCAGGTACCGGATGATCGTCGTGCATATGATCATGCTGAGCCATTGCAGCCGGACTAAACGCCAGTGCCATTACCAGCATGAATGATGCACATTTAATGATTTTCTCTTTCATATGACTCCTTTTTGTTTTGATAAGCTCCATCATGGTTGATTGTTATGTTTAAGGTATAATTCTCTCACTATTTATTAACTTAAATAATTCTCAGTTTCATATAAAGATCACCGGAATTTTCACACATGGGTGATCATTATTGATATTCAAACTAACTTATTTCTGCCTGAATCAGTATAAACTTTTTTTTAGGCATTTTTAAAACCCCACTCAATTTATAAAGCCGAAAAAATGATCATCGTCTATCATTAAAATCCATTTATTCCGATCAGGCGGCAGCATGGTTGAGTCCCAGTCGTGGTAAATAAACTGTTGAAATGCCTGTTGAGATTCGCCCGGCATTCGCAGAATGTGATCGTCATTTCATCTATTTAAAGGCCGGCCGTTCTCCAGCTTGACGTCTGCATTTTTCCAGGCCTTCCGGAATCGCTTTTCGGCTTCTGCTGCACGCTCGTTCTTTCCCTGCTGGAGCTTGCTCTGCCAGACACCGTAAAGTGACCATCCGTTTTCCGGCCACTGCTGTAGATCTTCCCAGTAGACCACTTCTGCCTCCGCTGGCCGTCCGGCTTCGAGCAGGACAGCCCCGAGTGCATG
>JBHJOO010000264.1:0-3806 GCA_050329675.1 Balneolaceae bacterium | reverse complement strand
CGGATCAATAATCAATTCATTTAGCCTGCCCGACAATTATACAGTTCAGGAATTCTCCGTTCATCCTCAATATCCCGGATTAATAGCAATCCTTGCCAGAAAATCCGGGGTTCAGGCTTTATGGATTGTTGAGCCTGATAAAATAGCTTCCTTCTATCACAACGATCCTGATATCGTTTTTGATAATGGTTCTGTTTTCGATCCCCAATGGCATCCGGTTCAGCCTCTTCTGTTATTTACCTCCGATTTTACCGGTGTAATGAATATTTACCAATATGATTCACAACTGAATACGGTTCATCAGATCACCAATTCTCTATTTAATTCAATGGAAGCATCCTATTCACCAGATGGTGATAAACTTATTTATATACACCAGACGCAAAATCTTCGACTTCCTGCTGTACTTGAAAAAAATTTATTCTATAATAAAAAAGTAGATCCCGTTTTTTGGAAGCCTTCCGAAGATGTCAAAAACAGGATAAACCGCCCTCTTATGAACAGAGCAGTACAGCCTGACACAACACAGTGGGTGAATGAAAAATACCAAACAGGAATTGGCTGGCTCAAGCCCCGGTTATGGACTCCGGTTATCCGCAATACCGGTGATGTAAGGCAAATCGGCCTTCGCTTTTACAGTACAGACGACCTGGCTCAAAATACCTATTCTTTCGAAATTACCAGAGCCCAAAACAGGCTATGGTACGACTTAAATTACCGTTTTTCCGGATTTTTCCCCGGATTTGGCATAGCTGCTAAAAGTGAACCTCTATTCCCCTCCCTGAGAGTTGAAGATGATACCGGACAATCCCGTATTTTCAATTTTATGCTGGAAGACAGGGAGTTTGGAATAAACATACCGTTTAGATTACTGCTTGAGAGAAATTCACGTTTTTCATCATTGACTGTTCGCCCAAAGTACGAGCTTACACAATTAAAATTCTTTGATATAGGTTCTTCAAACCGTTCGCTCAGTAATTTCAGTACTATCCATTCTGTCGGTCTTACCGTTGTTTTTAACTACAGACTCCGCCAATTTATACGAAATGTTCAACCCAATGCAGGATGGGTTCTTTATGCTCAAACTGAAATTGATCTCAACAATTCTGATTTCGATTTTACCTTTCAGAACATTGATTTTTCAGGCCGTTTTTCAGATAGAAGAGGATTGCGTGGTGGCATTTTTAGATATGTAGCCCCATTCTCATCAAAAAATCACTCTCTGCGGTTTGGCCTTGAATTTTTAACCCAGACCGAACTGCCTCAATTCAATAATCAGGATCTTGTTTCTGACGCTTTTTCAGGTGATGTATTCAGATCATCAAATAATCTCTCTTTTCTTTCAACACGATATACTATTCCCCTTACGCATCCGGATGACGGCGGTTTTCTTCTGCCACTTTATCTCTCAAATATATATCTTGTTCTGTTTACACAAACAGTAAGTGACCTGAACGCTGCTTCACTATCTGATATTTCAGACCATTCCAGAACTATTCTCGGTTCCGGTATACGAAGCAGATTTCGTATTTCAAACCTTGCGATCGATATTGGAATATCTTTTGGGTTTGAACCTTCAAGAAATGATTTTACATTCCTGTTCGGAACTTTTTAATAAATTTAAATATGAAATATCTATACAAACCTGATTTCTTTCTACTTATTTATTTGTTTTTATTTTTTTCATGCACAGGCCAGCAGGATCCTGTAATTGAAAATGCAAGAAAAAGCCCGATTGCAATTAGTGCAGTTCAATTGGGTGATACATATATAAAAGTAGTCTATGGCCAGCCACATAAAAGAGACAGAGAAATATTCAGTAATCTGGTACCTTATGGTGAAGTTTGGAGAACCGGCGCTAATGAAGCGACTGAAATAACCATTACAAATAATATAGAGATGGCCGGTGAATTTGTCGAAGCCGGTACATATGCTCTTTTTACTATCCCGGATGAGGATGAATGGACTATTATATTAAATTCTTCTCTTGGCCAATGGGGTGCTTTTGAATATGATGAGAGCTATGATTATCTGAGATTTATCGTACCACCAAAATATTCAGAAGAAATAATAGAATCTTTTACCATTACCTTTACAGAAGTTTCAGGCCTTGAATCAATAATGATTCTCGCATGGAATCAGACCCGTGTCGAAATCCCTGTTCGGTTTGTTATGGAAGTTTAGTATTGCCACTCCATTCTTGTTTATTCTACACAAGTTCAAGAAGGTTATCAGGCACATCAATTTCCATTCTTAATAGTGTTGAAGCATGGGTTTTCCCCTGGGCATCCAGCTTTAATGAAACTGTTCCGCCACCACCAAGGCTTTCGTTTAAAATAAAGTTGAGTGCACCAATATTAGGCATTTCATACCGCTCTACATCGCCTTTACATATGTGCCTCATATAATTTTTAACCCTTTCTTCGGTTAAATGCTCTCTCAAAAATGGAAAGATATCCGGATGACGCGCAATGATTCCAACATTACTGCCATTTCCTTTATCACCACTTCTACCGTGGGCAATTTTAAGAAGTTTTACTTTAGCCATTTTTATTAAGATTTTTTAGTGTTGTGTAAACTATTAAATGTCGGTCAGATCATTCATCAACCTTTCTATTAAAGTTGACACAACATTATTTGAATTAAACAATTTTTCCAATGATAAGTACTTCTTCATTACATGATTCTGCTATTTCTATAATCGTTGTTACAATATCAGGTTCTGTAACTGCAACAAGCCCAATTCCAAGGTTAAATGTACTTCTCATATCCTCTAACGGAACATTCCCTTTTTCCCTGATCAATTTAAAAATAGATGGTTCTTCCCAGCTATTCCAGTCGATTATTAATTTGAGTCCATCCGGCAATATTCTTTTTGTATTTCCTTCAATGCCGCCACCTGTAATATGTGAAAACCCATTCAAACCAATTAGTTTTTTTAATTTTGTGATAAGTAATAGATATGATTTATGAACCTGCAGAAGATTCTCCGAAATTGTCATATCAAGCTCATCAACATAATCATCAATTTTAAAATTTGTAAACAGAACTTTACGGGCAAGGGAATATCCGTTAGTGTGAAGTCCATTGCTTTTAAACCCAAGAACTACATTGCCTTTTTTAATTTTATTCCCTGTTATCAGATCCTTTTTGTCGGTAATACCAACAATGGTGCCGGCAAGGTCAAATTCTCCTTCTTTGTATATATCCGGCATTTCTGCAGTCTCTCCCCCTATCAGAGCAACATTATTTTGTTTACAGGCAATAGTAAATCCTTTAATTACATCAAAAGCTGTTTTCTGATCGAGTTTACCGGTTGAAAAATAGTCTAAAAAAAACAGGGGAGTTGCACCACAAACGGCTATATCATTCACACAGTGATTTACAAGATCCTGGCCAATGGTATCAAATTTGTTTGCTTTAAAAGCTACAATCAATTTGGTTCCAACACCATCAACACTGCTTACAAAAACCGGATTTTTATATCCGGATAAATCAGGAGCATAGAGAGCACCAAACCCACCAATATTTGAAAGGACAAATTGATTATGAGTTTCTTTAACAACTTCTTTTATCGATTGTACAAGCTTTTCACCGGCTTCAATATCAACACCAGATTTTTTATATGTAAAACTATTATCAGACACTTGTTCAAATTAGGATTTTATCTTTTAACCAGTTTAAAGATAGAAACTTTATGTGTCCTTTTTTAAAATAATACCTGGAATTATGGTCAAGTCTCAATTTCTGTGTAAAAACAGAATAGGTTAAGCTGCCAGTTTAAAGGAGATTCGGTCATCATTAAG
>JBHJOO010000521.1:0-4917 GCA_050329675.1 Balneolaceae bacterium | reverse complement strand
ACCACTGTGAGGCATCAGTCGCCGCAGTTTATAGAGCGTCATATTCCAGCCAATCTTGTTTTCAGTATTCCAGATATACCTGACCATCAGGTTCTTGAAGCGATTCTGTTTACAAGAATCAGCGGAGAATCGGGATTTAACCAGCAGGAGACAAGAGTTATTAACAGAACGGCAGAGTTTTCAGTGCTTGTTGAAGCCGATCATATCACTTCTTTGGAATACTATTTTATGGTTCGAACTTTAGCAGGCAGGCAAATTGTTTTTCCCGATATCATTGAAGGTGAATCACCGCTTCAAATTGAAGTAATCGGACAGCGGAAAGGATCTTTCGATCAGGCTGATTTTATTGATGTTACAATATTATCTCCTGCAGCAGGAAAAATAATATCGCAGGAAGATTTTATTTTTGCCGCGGCACTTTTCTACGATGATGAAGATGTTTCAGGGGGAACGTTTACTTTACATTTAAATGATGTTGATGTAAGTGAAAATACTGAAATCTCGCCCTTTCTAATAAAATATATTCCGGATACACTCTCTCCCGGAGATCAGAATATCAGAATTGTTTTTGAAAAGGATAACAAAATCTACTCGGTAGCAGAATACAGTTTCAGGATTGCGGGGTCTATTACGCCGGTATCTGCAACCGGAGTTCCACAGCTTACAATGCGTACGGACAGAAGATTGCCATCAGGAACGATTGAGTTTTCAGCCAGAAACCAGGAAATTGCAGGTCGGACAAATGATGCGCTGGATGGCAGGCTGAGACTTTCCGGCAGGGAGGGTTTGCTTTCATACAATCTATCCGGTTTTTTGACATCGAGGGAATCTTCAAGGCTTCAGCCGCAAAACCGGTTCAGCGGCGACATACGTTATGGGAAATGGGTTCATATACAAGCGGGCGATGTGTTCCCTGTTTTTAGTAATTTGTCCATCACTGGCCGAAGAATCAGGGGTATTTCGTCTGAATTCAATCTTCTGAAGGAACATTTGGGGCTTCATTTTGTTTATGGTGATTTGAAGCGCAGTATTTCAAATATTTACACGCCGGTTCAATTCAGTGAGAGAACAGTTGGCGGGCAGGTGGTCGATACACTTTTTTCAATTGGATTTATGGATGGCGGCCGTGGTTCCTTTGAACAGGAAGTTATAGGAGGACGCTTATCTGTCGGTAAAAAAGATAAGATTCAGTTTTCGCTTCATGGTTTAAAAATCGAAGATGATACGTTATCCATCAATGTTATTCGCAATTTCCGGGATGTTTTGGAGCTTGATTCGGGCCTTGAGAGTAATTTAAGGCCTGAAGATATCGAGACACTGCAAAACGACCCTGATCTGTTGCAAATCAATGGTGTGAACCCAAGCCCCAGGGGTAATTTTGTTGCAGGTTCGGAACTCTCTATGACGTTTGATTCCCGGAGGATTCGTTTTAAAACTGAAATGGCAATCAGCTTATTAAATAATGATATTACCGGCGGGCCTCTTGACCGCGAGCGGGCTGATGAATTAGGATTTGACCTTGATGAGAGCACTGAATCTCTTTTCAGGCGATTATCTGGCTTAATAATCATTAATGATAACATGAATACTCTTCCATTCCGGGTTACGGAAAATGCAGATGGCAGCCGAAATGTAGATGCCTTTTTTCCAACTTCGATCCTGGCAAATCAAAGCCAGCTGGATCTGAGCTATTTCAATCATAATCTGCAGGTACAATACCGCTGGATTGGGCCTGATTATCAATCTCTTGCGAATAGTACTGTTCAAAGAGATGTAGCCGGAATAACGATTACCGATCGGTTTCGTCTGATTCAAAACCAGCTATTTGTAACTCTTGGATACGAAAATCTGCGCGACAACCTGGCTGATAATCGTAATGCCACACTGAGAACCAAAACAGCACGAACAAGCTTGAGCTGGTTTCCGGTTGATCAGCGCTTTCCCGGCGTTACCGTATCTTTCCGGCACAGAACGCGTGATAACAGTGTTGAAAGATTTAATCCATTTCTGGATTCACAATTTCTAAATTCTGCCGTCAGAAATTTTACAATTACTGACGGTGATACCATTGTTTCTGCAACACCAAGAGATAACAGGACACTAACCATCAACAGTACGGTAAGCCAGAATTTTAATCTTTTGAACAGTGCTCACCGTGCCAGCATTACGTTTTCTCATCTGAATACAAAAGACAATGTTTTCGCGTTTGGCGATACAAAGAGCAATTCATTTTCTTTTCTGATTACAAGCAGGTTCGATGGGCGGCCATTCAGAACACGAATCGGATGGAATTCCAGTTTTACAGAATCAACAAGCGGGCTGACGGATATAGATATATATGCCATTGATCTCGGTGCGGATCTTTTTTTACTCGAGAACAGATTATCATTGAATTCTGATTTTTCGTTTGCAAGAAATACATTTACTTCCACACGGCTGATTGTTGATGATAATGATAATCCGGAGAGTTTTTTTGACAACCGGTTTGTAGCCGCTGAAGATGAAGAACCTGCACGCAGATCTACAAATGCCTACATTTTCAGAGTGGGCGCCTCTTATGATATTACTGCTAATCATTCGCTGATTGCATCAGTCAACTATACAAGCATAACAAACAGGTTGTCATCGGCAGATTTTTTTCCTGATGATCGTATTTTGCAGTTACGATACATTTTCAGATTTTAGGGTATGAAAAAGCGTCATATTAAGAAGGAGTGGAAAAATACAGTCTGTTTTTCTTTTGGGATTGCTGTTGTGGCAGTTTTACTAAGTTTTTTGCCGCCGCTTCAGGATCTGGAAAAAAAAATATTCAACCAGCAGATGATTCTTCGCGGCCCGGTGGATGTGAGTGAATCGCCCATCGTAATTATTGAAATCAGCCAGGAAGCCGATGAAGAAATACCTTATCAATACCCCTGGCCAAGATGGATATATGGTAAATTAATTGAAAATCTGAATAAAGCCGGAGCCAGGGTAATTGCTATCGATGTTCTATTTGATCAAAGAGATCAAAATCCGGCTTATGACAGTACTTTTGCTGATGCTTTACGGGGGTTTGATAATGTAATTTTGATTGGTGGATTTCGCCGGACTCAGGATTTCGCCGATGATGGCATTATAATTGACAAAACAAGCCGGGTTATGCCTAATCGGGTTTTGGAGGAGGCTATGCCAAATCCGGTCGGTATGGTTGAAATGAGACAGGACAAAGATGGTTTTATTCGAAGTTATCCTTTCGGCACACAATTTATGGATGAACAACTTCAATCTCTGGCAATACAGACATTGATGGTTAAAGAAGATATTAATCAAAACGAGGTTATCAATAATCCTGATATTTTTTCTGTGGGCCGTTATGCCATCCCGAAGAACAAATATGGAATGATGTACATCAATTACTATGGCGGCAGCCGCTCATTTCCATTCATCGGTTTTGAAAAAATTATAGACGATGAAGATTTTGATACCCGGATGGAAATGGAGGCGTTTCCGGTTAATGAATTCAGTGATCCTGAATTCGGTATTTTAGCAAGAGGAGTATTGGAAGATAAAATTGTCTTTGTAGGGGCAACAATGCCTGAACTACAGGACTATCATCTTGTTCCATTTGAATGGCGGGGCGAGCAGCCCGTGATGGCAGGTGTGGAGATTCATGCTCATGCATTGCAAACCATTTTGGACGAGAACTACCTGACAGACCTGCCATTTTACTACACCCTGATTTTAACACTGTTTATTGCTTTTCTTCTTTACGAAATCGTGAGGCGTTTTCGGGTTTGGCCCGGTGTAATCATTACCATTTTAATCATTATTTTTATATCAGCCGGTTCATATTTTCTTTTTGACCATTTGGGCATTATTGCAAGTGCCATCCCTCTATACCTTGCATCTGCCGGTGCTTATATAACCGGTAATGTTAAAAATTATCTCGCAGAACAAAAAGAAAAACAACGAATAACATCCATGTTTTCTTCATATGTGTCGCCGGAATTGGTAGACAGGCTCGTAACGAGTAAAGAAGATTTTAAGCTGGCAGGAGAGACAAAAACTTTAACTGTTTTATTTAGCGACATTGCCAATTTTTCGAGTTTGGCAGAGTCTGTTTCTGCTGAAAAAGTGGTTGTTTTTATGAATGAGTATCTGAATATGATGACGAAGATCATCACAAATGAAAACGGCACGCTTGACAAATACATCGGCGATGCTGTAATGGCCTTTTACGGAGCTCCGGTTTCATTAAGATCACATGCAATCAGAGCATGCAGGTCGGCTCTGCGGATGCAAAAAGCTTCATCAGAACTTAATGATTCTAAACTATTAAAAGATGAGATTTCACCCGATTTTAAACTTCATACAAGAATTGGCATTAATACGGGGGAAATGGTTGTAGGTAATATGGGCTCAGAACAACGTTTCAACTATACAGTTATGGGTGATAATGTGAATATCGGAGCCCGCTGCGAGGTTGCCTGTAAAGATTTTGGGATAGGAATCATCACTACAATGCAAACAAAAAGAGAGGCAGATAAAGGAGAATTTATATTCAGGCAGCTTGGCAAAATGCGGGTAAAAGGCAGGTCTGCGTTTGTTGATATTTATCAGCTTGCATGTTTTGCGGATGATGTAAATCTTCATGTTATAGAGATGGTTGAGATTTTCGAAAAAGCTTTAGACCATTACATGAACAAAGAGTGGAAACAGGCGGCTGACCTGTTTGAAAAAACGGAAAAAATTGAAAAGGATTTGAATTACCCGGTTTCAGAATATATAAACCCTTCAAAATTTTATCTAAAACGATGCAATCATTTTCTTACCTACCCCCCTCCCGAAAATTGGGACGGAACCTTAGAGCAACAGGTTAAGTAAGGACAAATTCAGAACTCATGACTTAACGTAAAAGTTCTAGTCGCGATTTTG
>JBHJOO010000471.1:0-5534 GCA_050329675.1 Balneolaceae bacterium | reverse complement strand
CAGCTACAGATCCAGATCATCTGGCAATGTGGTAAAAAGTATCTGAATGATATTGAAAATAAATTCGACATGAACCGGTATCCAAATGTAAGGCTTCTCGCGTATATCAACGATATGCCGGCTGCCTATGCCGTTGCGGATCTTGTTGTGAGCCGTGCGGGAGCAAGTTCGTGCAGTGAGTTAATGGTTACCGGCACACCATCGATCCTTGTTCCATCTCCGAATGTGGCAGGCGACCATCAGAAAAAAAATGCCAAATCAATGGTTGAAAATAATGCCGCAATCCTATTGGAAGACAGTGAGGTTGAAGCAAAACTTTTTGAAAAGATCAATGATCTGATACATAACGATAAAAAACTGGCAGAAATGAGCAAATCGGCATTCAGACTTGCCAAACCAGATGCTGCTGATAAAATAGCCGGTGATGTATTAGATCTTCTTCAAACTAAATCACAAAATTCATAAAACAGACTTGTAGAATCAGAATGACAACCAAAAAAGTTCAGACACAACCGGTATTCGGCCGAACACGCCATATTCATATGGTGGGAATCGGGGGTATTGGAATGAGCGGAATCGCCGAGATCTTGCTTCAGCGTGGCTATACGGTTACCGGGTCTGACAACAGTACAAGTGAAACGACCAAACGGCTTCAAGAGCTCGGAGCAACTGTACATAAGGGACATGATGAAAAAAACATCGAAGAAGCGGATGTTGTGGTCTATACAAGTGCCGTAACTGCAGATGAAAATGTTGAAACAAAAGCCGCACTCGAACTGCAGATTCCAGTAATTAAGCGCGCCGAAATGCTTGCAGAGCTGATGCGAATGAAGTACGGTATCGGTATTGCCGGCACTCATGGTAAAACCACAACCACAACAATGACCGGCCATGTGATACAGGACGGGTTATTTGATCCGACTATTATTGTCGGGGGCAGGGTACACAGCTTTGATAAAACCAATGCTGTTGTTGGTTCAGGTGATATCATCATCGTCGAAGCCGATGAATTCGACCGGACTTTTCTGCGCCTCTCCCCTTCACTGGCAGTTATTACCAACATAGAAGCCGAGCATCTTGATATATATAAAGATCTTGATGATGTGAAAGAAGCTTTTGTGCAATTTGCAAACAAAGTCCCTTTTTACGGCGTAGTCGTTATTTGCCTGGATGATCCGGCAGTGCGAAGCATTTTGCCAGAAATTGAACGCAGAACGATCAGTTATGGATTTACACCACAGGCTCAGGTAAGAGCAATCAATATTCAAAAAGATGGTTTTTACAGCGAATTCACCGTTCTCTATGAAGAGAGTATTCTCGGCGAAATTCGCTTGCGGGCTCCGGGTGATCACAATGTGAAAAACTCATTGGCTGCAATTGCCACCGGCCTTGAAATGGGAATGAAATTTGAAAAGATCAAATCCGGCCTTGAAAGATTTGAGGGGGTTTATCGCCGCTTTCAGAAAAAGGCTGATAAAAATAGTATCCTCGTTATTGATGATTACGCCCATCACCCGACTGAGGTGCAGGCAACCATATCTGCTGCCCGTAACGGGTGGAAAGAAAAGCGGATTGTTGCGGTATTTCAGCCGCACCTCTATTCCCGTACACAGAAAATGTACCAGGAGTTTGGGCTCTCCTTTTTTGACGCCGAAGTTCTTGTTGTTACCGATGTATATCCCTCACGTGAAAAACCTATAGAGGGTGTCAATGGAAAACTAATATCCGATACAGCAAAAAAATATGGGCATCGTGATGTTCACTATGTGAAAGAAAAATCCCTATTACCGGAAAAACTGGCAGAAATTGTAAGGCCGGGTGATATCGTCATCACGATGGGTGCAGGTGATATTTACAGGTATTGTGAAAAATATGTAGAACTATTAACCGAAGGGAAAAAAAATTGACAGCCGATTCAAAACATACTATTAAAACAATTAATCCGGGTAAAAAAACAGGGATGAAAACTCTGTTTGCAATTATTCTGCTGTTAATGGGATTGGCCATGATTGCAGGGTATTATCTTGAAAAAACCTCGGTCATTTCACAAATACAATTTAAGGGGAATCATTTTACCAGCCTGGATGAATTGCAAAATTCAATTCATTCGCCTGTTGGATTACACCCCGACAGCGTGAATTTTATGCAGCTGATCGAATCAGTGAATAAACTGCCTTATATAAAACACACGGCAATCAGTAAAGGAGCCACCGGTAATATAACAATAACCGTAACCGAGCGTGAACCCCTGGCTCTATTAATCCGGGATAGCAGGCAGGTTTATTTTGATGAGGACGGTGTGAAATTGCCGGTCATACTCGAAAAAACGGTTGATGTACCGATCGTTTACGGCTTTCCGGTGAACCCGGTATCAGATACATTAAAAGGAAATGAGTTTGAAAATGTGCGTGATTTTATTCAGGAAGCCTCAAAAAGTGATATTGGCTGGATTACGATCAGTGAAATAGCATGGAATGACCGCGAAGGAGTAGTGGCTCTAAGTTATGAAAACGGTGTAAAGCTTTTGTTCGGTGAACAGAATTTTGATACCAAAATCAGATACTGGGAAGAATTTTATTCAAAAATTATCAAAACAAAAGGAATAGATACATTTGAACGTGTGGATCTTCGATTTCGCAATCAGATAGTAACACATGAAAAACAAACAGGAAATTTAGCAATCCAATAAAACAGAAACAGATTATTATGAACAACGAAAATGAACGTATCGTAGTGGGCCTGGACATTGGCTCAACCAAAATTTGCGCCGTTGTTGCGTCCATTAATGATCAAAACAGAATCCACATTCTTGGAGTTGGTAAAGCACCAAGTGACGGTTTAAACCGTGGTGTTGTGGTGAACATTGATAAAACCGTAAATGCCATCAGAACGGCAGTGGAACAGGCTCAGCTTGCATCCGGAATAGAAGTGAATTCCGTAAATGTGGGAATTGCGGGTGATCACATCAGAAGCATCCGGAGTAAAGGAGTCATTACCATCAATAACCAGGATAAAGAAATTACCATCCATGATGTAGAACGCCTGTTGGAGGACTGCCAGCGCATCATGCTGCCCCCCGACCAGCAAATCATTCATGTAATTCCACAGGAATTTGTGGTAGATGGCCAGGACGGTATCAGCGATCCGGTTGGGATGAGCGGAATGAGAATGGAAGCAGAGGTCCACATTATAACCGGCCTTGTATCTGCAGCTAAAAATATATATCGCTGTGTGGAACGTGCCGGTTTCCAGGTAGCTGATATTATTCTTGAACCGCTCGCCTCTTCTTATGCTGTACTGGATGATGAAGAAAAAGAAGCGGGTGTAGTTTTGGTGGATATTGGAGGCGGAACCACGGACCTGGCTGTATTCCAGGATAATACCATCAGGCATACGGCTGTTATCGCAATAGCCGGTAAAAAGGTTACAGACGACATCCGTGTAGGCTTAAGTGTGCTCGATGACCAGGCTGAAAAGCTGAAGCACAACCACGGTGAGTGTTTTGTGGATATGATTGAGGATGATGAGGTAATTACCGTACCGGGCATTGCAGGCAGGCCACCGAAAGAAATAACAAAAAGTATCCTCGCTAAAATTATACAAGCCCGCATGGAAGAAATTCTTGAAATCGTAGCTATTGAAGTGAAACGCAGTGGTTATGCCGATTCACTGAGTGCCGGAATTGTTCTCTCCGGCGGTGGATCACTCATCAAAAATATTTGTCCGCTTGCCAATGAAGTACTTGGTATGGACGCCAAAATCGGGCATCCGCTCGGGCTCGCCGGCGGCCTGACTGAAGAAGTAAACAGCCCGATCTATGCAACCGGAGTTGGCCTCGTACTGCACGCACTGCGTACCGGCAATTCAAATAACCCGGTTATGATACCCGCTTCTGCTAAAGGATCGGGAGTTGAAAAAGTAATTGAAAATATAACCACAAGAATGAAAAGCTGGTTTAAAGAACTCTGAACAAATGCCGGATTCAGGAATAATCCTGTCTCCGGATAAAAACCTAACAAAGCAATCTACAGAATCGATACATAGCAATCTCAAACAAGGAGCACATTATGACAAAGTTAACATCACGATTTAGTTTTGACGAAAAAGGTCAGGACAATGCAAAAATAAAAGTCATCGGAATTGGCGGAGGAGGAGGCAATGCCGTTAATAACATGATCAATAAAGGGCTCGACAGTGTTGAGTATATCGCACTAAATACCGATGCTCAGGCCCTGAAAAACAGCCATGCAAATATTGCCCTGCAGGTTGGAACCAACCTTACTAACGGACTTGGCGCCGGTGCCCGCCCCGAAATTGGCCGTGAAGCCGTGGAAGAAAATCGCCACGAACTTGATGAAGCCGTTGACGGAGCCGATATGATATTTATTACGGCCGGAATGGGCGGCGGCACGGGTACCGGAGGCGCCCCGGTTGTTGCCGGAATTGCAAAACGGAAAGGCATTCTCACTGTTGGTATCGTTACTACTCCTTTTCAGTGCGAAGGAAAAGTCCGGATGAAGTACGCCCTCGAGGGGATCACGGAGCTTAAAAAGAACTGTGATACGGTTATCGTGATTCCTAATGAAGGCCTTCTTGATCTTGGTGATGAGAATACTTCATTAATGGAAGCCTTTGAAATGGCTAATGAAGTTCTCTATAATGCCACGCGTGGTATTTCGGATCTCATTCTCATGCCCGGTTTAATCAATCTTGACTTTGCGGATGTCCGCACCACAATGATTGACGGTGGTGCAGCAATAATGGGATCTTCAACAGCAAGCGGACCCGACCGCGCTGAAATTGCTGCACGCGAAGCGATCAACTCTCCCCTGCTCGATGGCGTAAGTATCCGCGGTGCACGGAATGTACTTGTTAACATTTCGGCTGGCGCCAATCTCGGTATGCGTGAAACGACCACTGCCACAAGTATTATTCAGCAGGAAGCCGGTGATGATGCAGAAATAATACTCGGAACCGTTCTGGATGAGTCATTCGACGAAGAATTGCGTGTAACTGTTATTGCCACTGGTTTTGACATGAGTAATGACCGCCAAAAAGCACGTGTTGCACCTAAACAAGCCCCTGAAGCCGATCCAAAACCTAAAAGGTTTAATCTTCCGAAAGCCAGTGATATTCATAAATATTCACGTTCGGATGAACAGTTTTATAAAGGCGAAAAAAACCTGAAGAACCTCGATGTGCCCACTCACCTCAGGCGGGAAGTGAAATATTCAAAACTTGAACAGCCGGATGATGAGGATCAGCTGTTTGATGAAAATCATGGCCGGCGGGAAGCAACCGGAAATACACTTTTGAATAACCGTGAAGAACGTATTGACAAAAGTGATTCCGAGCAACCCGCATTCCTTCGAAAAATAATGGATTAGATGTGCTCTGATTCTAATAAGGTGCTTTTTTACTCATAGCTCTCAAGCTATAGATTGCTAAATCTAAAGGAGCAATTACGATAATTGATGGCTCACAAGCAGTGCAGCACCTCTCAATCGATGTTAAAAAATTAGGTTGTGATTTCT
>JBHJOO010000359.1:0-3541 GCA_050329675.1 Balneolaceae bacterium | reverse complement strand
GTCCTTTTTTACGGATCAGTTCTGGCCCTTTTCCTTCTCTGCATAAAACTGCTTGAGTACGGTTTTTTAACCTATACAATTTCAACGGACCTCTATATTGCGTTCACAGCCCTGTTTTTTCTGGTCACCGGCATTTTTCTTACTTCCCGTTATTACAGGCAGCAGATATTTATCCGGGAGTCAGTCGTTTCCAGTACTCCCGGCCATTTCTGCCATGAGCGGTTGAGCGATCGTGAAGCTGAAGTACTATCACTTATAGCAGAGGGCTGCTCGAACAGGGAGATCGCCTCACGACTTTTTGTGTCTGTGAATACGGTAAAAACA
The DNA here is from genome assembly GCA_050329675.1 of Balneolaceae bacterium. Classification (GTDB taxonomy): domain Bacteria; phylum Bacteroidota; class Rhodothermia; order Balneolales; family Balneolaceae; genus CAYVBJ01. Next base: position 3,217 of record JBHJOO010000359.1, on the reverse strand, counting down.
CACATCAAACGGATTTATGAAAAACTGGAAGTAAATAACCGTGTGCAGGCGGTGGCAAAAGTGAAAAGTGATTCGAAGCGAAGCGGAGAACCGCGAAGCGAAAAGTGAAAAGGCTTGCAACAAAATCACCCTTCCGGGTGACACCACCTTCACTTCGAATATATTATATTGACCGGTGAAACCACAACTAACCGTTAGAATCATGAAAAATCCGATCCTCAAATACGGTCTGATTTCCGGCGGACTCCTCCTGCTGCTGATGTCTGTTCCCCACCTGGTATGGGGGTCCGGGATCGATTATTCCATGGGTGAGATCCTCGGCTACAGTTCCATGATCGTCTCGATGACGGTCATTTTTTTCGGAATCCGTGCATTCCGCGATCAAAAAAGTGACGGGGTAATCACATTCACCCAGGGAATGAAAGCGGGCACGGGAATTGGACTGATTGCAGCCGCCATGTTCGCTGTTTACTCCTGGATCTTGTACCGCTTTTTATGGCCGGAATTTCTGCATGATTATTTTGAATACTCCAGGGATCAGGTACTTGAAAGCGGTGAATCCCGGGCAGTTATTAGTGAAAAAATTGCGGAGATGGAAAGCATGGCAGGAATTTTCCTGAATCCCGAACTCCAGGCTCTGGTGATGTTTGCCACGGTATTTGTAATTGCACTGATTGTCACTTTGGTGTCAACTTTAATTCTGAAAACAAAACAGGTCTGATTCCATGTCAGTTATTTTCACCGTATCGGAAATCATCAGCAAGCCTGTGGAAGAGGTGTTCGGTTTTATGGCTGAACCATCGAACATGAACATCATCATGCCCGATATTATTGCTTCGGAAAAGGTTGGAGATGATCCGGTCGGCATCGGAACACACATCAGGGAAACCCGGAAAATGATGAACAAAGAGGTAACCGGTGAGGTTGAAATTTCCCGCTATCAACCAACGTCTGCGCTGGGTATAAAAAGTGAAATGATGGGAATCAGTGCTGAATATATTTATACCTTTACCGGAACAGAAAATGGGTGGCAAGAACCGGCGGACAGACAGAGAGACAATCGTTAGTTCTTCAATCTGACGAGGTAATTCAAAAAGCTATAGAAATTTTGAGCAACGATACGGAATACCAAGCTTTACTTAAACCATAAAATATTTGTCGAAGGCAGATTTACATACTCACACAACGTATTCGGATGGGGCTTGTGATCCAATACACTTAGTAAAACTTGCTGCAGAAAAGGGGCTTGCCATATTGGCAATAACGGATCATGATACCATTGAGGGTTACTTAAAAATAAGAGATTCAGCAGAGCAGTCAGGGTTAGAACTTATTTCCGGAGTTGAACTGACAACCCGGTTTGAGAAGTATGAGATTCATATTTTAGCTTATTGTTTTGATTCAACCAATAAACATTTACTGGATATTTTAAGGAATCAGCGCAGAGCCCGGCTTAAAAGAATGCACCGGATTTTGGATATACTTTCAAAGAAAGGTTTGAAGGTTGAAATCGATGAAGTGATTTCTGAAGCCAGGGGTAACAATGTAGGCAGGCCTCACCTCGCATCGGTTTTAGTAAAGAAAAATTATGTTGGTTCTGTACAAGAAGCATTTATCCGATATTTAAGCAGCACAATGTTAGGTGATGTTGAGACTGATTATATTTCTATTGCTGAATGCATTAAATTAGTAAGTGATGCAGGAGGAATAACTTCACTTGCTCATCCGGGAGTTATTGGGAACCTGGATGTAGTGGATAAAATTCTGGCTCTTGGTATTGATGGCATAGAGTGTATTCATCCGAGTCATAATTTTGAAAAACAAAAAATGTTTTCAGAAATTGCTGAAAGCAAAAATCTATTGGTTACAGGCGGCAGTGATTTTCATGGTACAGGCCGTGAGTATGATCCGTACTTCGGAATTGTAACTTTGAGTGAAAAAAAAGTAATTTCTTTAAAAAGAATGTCAAAACGCAGAAAAGAAGCGGTTATATAGTTTTTCAAGCATGAATCAATTGCAAAAGGCTGAGGTTGACTGGAAGAAGATTAAGGTGGCTATCGTTGTTGCCAGATGGAATTCATTAATTACAGACGAAATGATGAAGGCGGCTTATGATACTCTCATAAACAAAGGCATTCCTGAAAGCCACATAGTGGTAGCTCGTTGTCCCGGTTCTTATGAACTGCCCCTTGCATCAAAAAAATGTTTTGAACATCTGGATGTAGATGCTGTTGTTGCAATAGGAGCAATTATCCGCGGAGGCACACCACATTTTGAATATGTATGTGATGCTGTTAACCGGGGTATTACAGATTTAAATTTAACAATTGGTAAACCTGTTGCCTTTGGAGTTTTAACAACCGATACAGTGAAACAGGCAAAAGAGAGGGCGAGCATTGATAAAGGCAACAAAGGAGCAGAAGCGGCGCATGCTGTGTGTGAGATGATTGAACTTGAAGAAGCACTCAGAGAAAGATCTAAAGATTTCTAACTTGATTAAGGTATCAAACAACTCTAATTTATAAAGCTTGTAATATTAATTTAAACAATATTGTTTTGGAGTCGTTAACACTTACAAAAAATAAACAATCTGAAGCTGATAAGCGTCTTCAGGAAGATGTGCAGGCTTCCGGCTCGATTCCAAAGCACATTGCCATTATAATGGATGGCAATGGAAGGTGGGCACAGAGAAAAGGCAATATCAGAATTTTAGGACATAAAGCTGGTGTTGATTCTGTAAGAGATATTACGGAAGCATGTGCTCAACTCGGTGTTAAATATTTGACACTATATGCATTTTCTACTGAAAATTGGGAAAGGCCGGGTGACGAAGTGAAAGGGCTGATGCGAATTCTTGTATCATCTTTACGAAAAGAAGCTGATAACCTGCATAAAAACAACATAAGATTATCTGCTATTGGGCAAATAGACCGTTTTCCAATCGAATGTCAAAAAGAACTTTTTGAAGCTGTAGAATTAACCAAAAACAATGATCGATTACAATTGTGTCTTGCTCTTAGTTATTCCGGCCGGTGGGATATTACCGAAGCGGTGAAAAAAATTGCAAAAATGGTTAAAGATGGTCAGATTGATCCGGAAGCAATAGATGATTCCTTTATCAGTAAACAACTGTCTACAGCTAATGTACCGGATCCTGATCTAATTATAAGAACAAGTGGTGAGTACCGGATCAGTAATTTTTTACTTTGGCAGCTGG